>CBIMUR010000117.1:0-2755 GCA_966247155.1 uncultured bacterium | reverse complement strand
CGGATAATTTCCTCGTCGGCATACTTAATACCTTTGCCCTTGTACGGCTCAGGCTTTTTTAGCGAGCGGATTTCCGCGGCGACTTGGCCAACCTGCTGCTTGTCGATGCCGCTGACGATAATCGTCATTTTGTCATTCGACACGCTCACGCCAGCCGGCGCCTTGTATTTTACCTCGTGGCTAAAGCCAAGGCTCATGGTCAGTTCGTTGTTGCTTGAGGCTACGCGGAAGCCGACGCCGTTTACCTCGAGCTTCTTCTCAAAGCCCTTGGTGACACCTTCGACCGCGTTGTTTAGTAGCGCGCGTTGCAGCCCGTGCTGGGCTTTGGCGATGCGTTCGTCATCCTTGCGGGTAACGATAGCTTTGCCGTCCTCGACGGTCACCGTCACGTCGCTCAGATGTGACACGGTCAGCTCGCCCTTAGGGCCTTTGACCGAGATTTCATCCGAGCCGACCGTGATTGTCACGCCAGACGGAACTTCGATAGGTAGTTTTCCGATTCGACTCATATCTTATCCTTTCTTTTCTTTGTTCGCTTCCGCGATAATTCTATCAACCTCTGCCCGCGACTTATCTGCCTTTTGCTTCGCTTTGTACCAGTCCTTAGTATTTTCTACCGCATTGTGGCCAAAAACGACTCGCAAGATGGCATCGAACCAGTCACGTAACATGAGACTAATATACCTTCAGTAATACTTCGCCGCCAAGGCGTTGCTTTGCGGCTTCCTGGCCGGTGATCACGCCCTTGCTGGTGCTCACCAGTACCATGCCGCGGCCGCTTTTAACGCGTGGAATGTCGTCGGCACCGACGTACATGCGGCGGCCCGGCTTGCTCATGCGGGTGATTTCGTTGATGGTGCTGTTTTCGCCCGGCTTGTTGATGGTAATTACCAACGTGTCGCGCGGCTTGCCAGCTTCTACCTTGACGTCGGCCAGGTAATTGTTTTTCTTCAGTTGCTCGGCAACGACCTTCTTGAGTTTGCTCGAAGGCACGCGGACTTCGGTTTTGCCAACCATGGCCGCGTTGCGGATGCGGGTGAGAAGGTCGGCGATTGGGTCAGTTGATTGTAAAGACATATCTTATTCCTTTCCTTCTTTACCAGCTACTCTTCGTGACGCCAGGGATTTCGCCCTTGGACGCTTTTTCGCGGAAGTTAATACGGTTGAGGCCGAACCTGCGCATGTAACCGCGCGGACGGCCACTCAGGAAGTCGCGGTTTTTCCAGCGGGTCGGGCTGCTGTTCTTCGGGAGAAGCTGCAGGCCTTCCAGGTCGCCGAGTTCCTTCAGTTCAGCGCGCTTTGCGGCATATTTCTGAATCATCTTCTTGCGCTTTTCGTCGCGGGCGATCATAGATTTCTTAGCCATTAGCGTTTGCCTCCTTCTTTTTCAAACGGTATGCCGAATTTTTCCAGCAGGGCGCGGCTGTGGGCAGGATCTTCATTACTGATAGCGAAGGTAACCTGCAGGCCGTGGGCTACTTGCGTTTCTTCGAACGTCAGTTCAGGGAAGATTGACTGTTCGGTGATACCGAGGTTGTAGTTGCCACCCTTGTCGAACTTGAGGCCAACGCCGTGGAAGTCACGGACGCGTGGCAGCGCGACGTTCGTCAGGCGGTCGAGGAACTCGTACATGCGGGCGCCACGCAGCGTGACGCTGACGCCGACGCGGTTCATGCCGGCACGGATCTTAAAACCGGCGATCGACTTTTTGGCCATGCGGTCAACCGGCGCCTGGCCAGTGATTTTCGTGAGGGTGTTCTTGACGACTTCGTAGTGACGCTTGTCGTCTTTGTTCTTGCCGATGCCGACGCTTACCACAATTTTCTCGAGCTTCGGTACCTGGTGTACGTTAGCAAGGTTCAATTCGGCTTGCAGTTCTTTGACGAACTTTTCGTTGTACAAAGCTTTCAAGCGAGGAGCAGCGGCAGTAGTTGTAGCTTTTGCCATTACTTGATCTCCTTATTTTTTGCCTGGCGGGCAAGGCGGACCTTGGCGCCGTCGGCGTTCTTAACGTAGCCTACGCGGCTGGTCTTGCCGGTCTTTTCATCAACGACCAGCGCCAGTTTGGAAAGCGGCGTTGGGACGTGGATGTCCTTGCTGCCACCGCGTGGGTTGAGCTGGCTTGGCTTAACGTGGCGGTGTTTGGTGCCAATGCCCTCTACCAGTGCGGCGTTCTTTTTGCCAAGAACGGCCAGCACTTTGCCGGTAGCACCCTTTTTGGCACCCGAGATGATTTTCACCATGTCGTCTTTTTTAATACGCTGTGCCATATTAGAGTACCTCCGGTGCAAGGCTGATGATCTTGTTGTAGCCCATGTCGCGCAGCTCGCGTGGGACGGGGCCGAACACGCGGGTTGCTTTCGGGTTCTTGTCGTCGCCAATGATAACGGCGGCGTTGTCGTCGAACGCGATAGTGCTGCCGTCCCCTCGCTGGATCTGGTCGCGGGTGCGGACAACCACGGCCTTAACGACGGATTTCTTTTTAACGGTGCCGGTAGGGTTTGCCTGCTTTACGGTCGCGACGATGATGTCGCCAACGCGGGCATACCGGCGCTTGGTACCGCCAAGCACGCGGATGCAAAGGATTTCCTTCGCGCCGCTGTTATCGGTTACCTTGAGGCGGGATTCTTGCTGGATCATGTTACTTCTCCGCCTCGCTGCTTTCCAGCTCTTCTTTCAGCTCGATAGAGCCTTTCGAACGCTCTTCGATGTTCGCGAGCTTAAAGCTCTTTGATTTTGAAACAGGACGGGTTTC
>CBIMUR010000116.1:0-2806 GCA_966247155.1 uncultured bacterium | reverse complement strand
CCAGCGTGATCCACCAGTTCTTTTCGTCCTGGCGGTAATCCTGCGTTACTTCCAGGCCCAGCTGGTCGGCGTAAAAGTTGGTCATTTTCGGCATGTCCGTGACAGCGAGCGAAAACATTGAGAGTTTTTTGACGATTTGCATGGGGAGTCCTTCTGTATATTAGATGCGGCCACGCCGCTACTACCTACTTGTTATAATAAAGGAAACGCTATGCCATACACAATAAAACTACGACGAAAAGAAACCGTGGCCAAAGGGACGATGGCGTTCTATTTTGAAAAGCCGGAGGGCTTTACGTACCGCGCCGGGCAGTATGCCGATTACATCTTGGCCAACCCGCCAGAAACCGACGCGGAAGGGAACAAGCGTACCTTTTCTTTCGCCAGCACGCCAAGCGAACCTGAACTGATGATCGCCACCCGCCTGCGCGACACTGCATTCAAGAGCGTACTGAAAAATTTGCCCGAGGGCAACGAGCTGGAAATGGACGGCCCGTACGGGAGTTTTACACTGCCAAAAAGCCCAGCCACGCCGGCCGTTTTCCTCACCGGTGGCATTGGCTGCACCTTCGTGCGCAGCATGGTAAGGCAAGCAATACAGGAGGGGTCACCAAACAAAATGACCTTCCTATATTCCAACAACTCGCCGGAAGAAGCCGCGTTTTTAGATGAATTCACCGCGCTCGCAGAGCAAAACGAAAACTTTACCTTCGTGCCGACAATGACCAAACCGTCGGGCGGCTGGACCGGCGAAACGGGCATTATAACCCTGGAGATGCTGCAAAAATACGTCGGCGATACCGCCGCGCCGGTATACTATCTCTCCGGCCCGGGCACAATGATAGGCGACATGCGCCGCATGTTAAACGAGGCAGGGGTGAATAAATTTAATGTCCGGATAGATAATTACATCGGGTACTCGTGACATCGTGCCAGGCAACGCAATAAATCAATCGCCGGCACGTTCATTTGCTTGCTCCTTAGGTACCTACGTATTCATCTCGTTTCATTATACCCGCTAAAACACGCCTGGACGGCCTGGTAATAAATTTCGTCGACTTGCGGCTTGAACTCTGGCGACGCGCTCAGCTTGCTCATTGAAAAGCCGGCATTTACCTCTATAACCTTGCAGCCCTCCGGCGTCGTTATCACGTCGACCGCGCAAAGCCGCAAACCGATGGCGCGGGCCGCCGCGAGAGCCAGGTCGCACAGCTCGGCCCTAAGCGCCCCGTCGGTCACGGCGGCCGGCCGGGCACCGAACTGCAAATTATGGCGCCATTCGTTGCCGGCGCGCACTTTACGAATGGCAAGCAGCGGTTTTTGGTCGAGGATAATCACCCGGTATTCGTCAATTATCTCCTCGAAAGGCGACGCGGCGATAGTCCGGTAGCGGGCAGACATTTCCATCAGCGTGCCGGCAAGCTCGGCGGCAGTTGTCACCTTGAACACGTCGCTGCCGCCGCCCCGGTCACACGGCTTGAGCACGACGGGAAGCGCAAAGTCGCCCGTGATTTTTGAGGTAACATACGCCTCGGAAATCTCGGGAGGGAAACGGATGAGCCGGTGCGGCACCGCGGGCACCTGGCAACTTTTCAAAACGTGGTAGGCGGCGACCTTGTCGCGCGCTATCCCGGCCGCCGCCGCATCGTTACAAGGGAAAAGATACGCAGAAATATACCGCACCGCCTCGCCTTTGCTCAGCCTGGCAACCCAATATTCAGAAAACCACTCGACCGTAACGCCCGCTTTTTCGCAGCTCTCTTCGATGCCCGCGATAAAAAGGCGCCTGTGTTGCCATTCAGAAAGCTTGAAAGAGCCGTGGACCGGCCCGGCAGAATCGTGGCTCACGATGCCATTGTTTGCCGTGCTTTTGCCAGTCATATACTTCTTTCTGGGATTTGGGATTATCTTGGAATTACGGTTTTTATTGTAGCGGAGGGCAGCGCAATATGCGAGAGAGGTTTTCACTACGCCCGGCGTAAAACCTCCGTCGCGACAGTGAAACGGGCGGATCAATGCTATACTTGATTTTATATGCATGTAGTTATCGGCGGAAGTGACGGGCTAGGGAAAAGAATCGTCGAGTCGCTCGGCAAGGCCTGAAAGAAGCCGAGGGCAAACGGGAGCAAATCGTTGACCAAGCCATTAGCTTTCTAATCGACCTGCCTCAATCATGGCAGGAGGCACCCCTGGAAGATAAACGACGGTTCCAAAATGCGGTTTATGAAGCCGGAATCCGGGTTTATCCAAATATGGCTTTTGGAACCACTACTCTGAGTCCAATTTTACAAGAAACAACAGAGATAGAGCGCCAATTCGAAGACAACAAAAAAGACCTTTCCGAAGAAAAGTCTCTTGTGGTGACCTCACGGGGAATCGAACCCCGATTGCAAGGATGAGAACCTTGTGTCCTAACCGTTAGACGATGAGGCCGAATTTGCTCCCACCCAATATACCAAACCCCGCGCACTTTGTACAGGGGTAACAGCCCGCTACACGCCCGTACCGTGAAGCTCTACCCCTGCATAGTCCTTCTCGGGCACGGCCTGGCGCCACAACATTTCAAAGATGGCCCGCTGCGCGTCGGCAATTTGCCGGTTGTGAATTTCCATGCCGAATATTTCGCCGTCTTTCCAGTTATACTAGGCCACGACGTCGTCGTAAATGACCGTCGAGTAGGTAATGGGGAGGACAGAGCCGGGCAAATACCGGCCTTGCCACCGCTCGAGCCGCTCGTTGTCGGGGCGGCCGTACCCTTTCTGTTGCGCCGCGAGCAAATTGGCGCCCCCCAGGCTGCGAAACGCCA
>CBIMUR010000115.1:0-2812 GCA_966247155.1 uncultured bacterium | reverse complement strand
AGCAGCAAGAGGTGGTGCTGGCCAGCACCGCCATCAGCTATGCCGAGGAGCGGCTGGAGTTTATTGAAGGCCTTGGCCTGAACGTCATTGCCTCCGAGCCGGATCCTATTGCTATAGTGCGGGCGCTGCTGCCCGCCGGCGTGCAGGATGCCCGGCTGCTGATAGACGTCGGCGAACTTTCAACCAACCTGGTGGTCACGTATGGCGACGCGCCGCGGTTGGTGCGTACCATACCTACCGGCTTGTATTCACTGGTGAAGGCCGCCGTGCAAAACCTGAACGTTCAGGAAGACCAAGCGCGCCAATTTATCATAAAATTCGGGCTTGCGCCGGACCGGCTGGAAGGGCAAGTTTACCACGCGGTAGAGAACGTGCTGGATGGCTTTGCGGCCGAGCTGACGAAGTCGATCAAGTTTTTCCAGACGCGCTACCCCAACACGCCGGTTGGCGGCATCTTGCTTTCAGGCTACGCCAGCGTGGTGCCGAAGTTCGGCGAGTACGTGACCGCGAAAACGGGCGTGCAGTCAGCTGTGGCCAACCCGTGGCAAAAGGTGCGGGTTTCGCAGGCCGACCAGCAGCAACTGGCGGCGATTTCCACCGAATTCGCGGTTGCCGTAGGCCTGGCTCAGAGGAGTAACAAGCGATGATTGAGATCAACCTCGTCCCCGACGTCAAGCAAGAGCTGATAAAGGCCCAGCGCGTCCGCGCCAGCGTTATTTCCTTGGCGATCCTTATTGGCATCGTGGCGGTTGGCGTCGTGATTTTGCTGGCATTCTGGGTGTTCGTGGTGCAGACGGCCCGCGGCGCGCTGACTGATAACACTATCAAAAATGAAAGCGACAAGCTGGCCAAGGTAGAAGATATCTCTAACACGCTGACAATTCAGAACCAGCTGAGCAAGCTGCCGGCCATGCACGACCAAAAGAGCATTGATTCGCGTATTTTTGACATCCTTACCACGATCAACCCGCCGAACCCGAACAACATTTCCATTACCAATTTGTCGCTGGACTCTGAGATGACGACGGTGAAAATTGAGGCCCAGGCCGTGAACGGCTACGAGGCGCTCGACGTCTTTAAGAAGACGATCGAGGCGACGAAGTTCGAGTTTACGCAAGATGGCGAACCGCAGTCGATCCCGCTGGCGAGCGATATGAGCGACGCCGACCGGAGCTACGGTGAGAACGCCGCGGGCACCAAGGTGTTGCGCTTTACCCTGACATTTACGTATCCTGAAGAGCTGTTCTCGCGCACGGCGCAAAACGCGCGGATCGTCGCGCCGAACCGCACCAACGCGACCGACTCGTTCCAGCGCGTACCAAAGAGCCTGTTTACGCAAAAAGCGGCCGATACGGAGGACAACTAATATGACAATGCAAGAAACGGCCATCCGCAAACGCCAGCAAATCGCCAATGCCAACCGCATGATGTTCATGTGGGTGGCGGCAGTGTCGGCGGTCGTGGGAATCGCCATCGTGCTTTCACTGTTCCTGCTGCAAAAAGCATGGTTCAACGAAAAGGTACTGGGCGAGAAGTCTAAAACGGCTTCGGTTTTGACAGAAAACAACAAGGTTGTTGGCGAGCTGAAAGACCAAGTGCGCGTGCTGAATACCAACGACGCGCTGAAATCTGCCATGAATCCGAGCGAGGACCAGCCGGTGCAGGTAGTGCTTGACGCGTTGCCGGCCGAGGCCAACTCGTCGGCGCTTGGCTCGTCGTTGCAGGCCAAGTTCTTAAACGACCCGGCGCTCACCATCGAGTCGCTGAATGTCGACCCGGTAGCGGGCATTGAGTCCCAAACGGACGAGAACGTCCAGGATGCCTCGAGCGATTCAGACACCGCCTCGGGCGAAGGGTCGGCCAACCAGATAAACTTCCGGTTTGCGGTTAGTACCAAGGCGGGCAACGCCGACGTGCTAAAGGACCTGCTGAAAAAACTCGAACGTTCAATCCGTGCTATCAATATCACGTCGCTGTCGGTCGAGACCCAAGGAACGAAGCTGATTTTAACGGTTGACGGCCAGGCATTTTACGAGCCGGCAAAGACGGTCGAACTGAAAGACAAGGTGGTAAAGCCATGAAACGATCAGATATAGCTATGATTATCCTGATTGCCTCGATCAGCGTGTTGGTCGCGTACTTTGTCGCAAAGGCAGTGATAGGTGACACGCAGAACGAATCGGTGAAAGTAAAAACGGCCGAGCCGATCTCTACGGAGATCGAAAAACCGGATCCGGCAGTATTTAACTCACATGCGATCAACCCAACGGTCGAGGTAATTATCGGCGGCAAGTCGGACGCCTCGTCTCAGGAAGATCAATAGGAGCGTTGGCCTATGGCGCTTCTAACAAGTGACATCCAGGAAAAACTCACCGCGCTTCTCACCGAAGAAGGGCTTGTTTCAGAAGACGTTTTAAGGACCGCGGAGGACGACGCGGCCAAAACCAACAAGCCGCTTTTCGCGGTGCTGACCGAGCAGGGAATCGTCGATGACGAACTGTTGACGCACGTGATCGCCCAGGTATCGGGGGTGCCGTACGTTAATCTTAGCAATAGTATCATTGACCAGAACGTGCTGGCGCTTTTGCCCGAAGACATTGCCGAGCGCTTCATGGCGGTACCGCTGGCCGAAGTACAGAACCGCCTGGCCGTGGCTATGATCGACGCCAACAACGTCCAGGCGGTCGACTACCTGGCCAACCGTATCCAGCGGCCTATCAAGGTGTTCATGGCGAGCGAATCGGGCGTACGCCACGTGCTCGACCAGTACCGTACCGACCTTTCCAGCGTCGACGTGGCCGCCGCAGCGTCA
>CBIMUR010000114.1:0-2837 GCA_966247155.1 uncultured bacterium | reverse complement strand
GCGAATTTTGGCAGCGGATGTTCATGACGGTCGGCATTTTTATCGCGGTGTTCGGAATGCGTATCGTCTTCCCTATTCTTATTGTCATGTTCAGCTCGGGGTTGCCGCCCGACCAAGTAATAAATCTGGCGTTCAGCAACCCGGAAAAATACGCCGAGGTTTTGCACCACGCCCACCCAAGCATCGCGGCGTTCGGCGGCATGTTCCTGCTGATGCTGGCGCTGCATTTCTTCTTTGAAACGCGCGAGATCAACTGGATCAAGCGTTTTGAGCTGCCTATGCAGGCAATTGGGCGCAAGTGGCTGCACGCGCTGGTGTGTACGCTGCTGCTAACGGTGATAGTATTGTTGCCGTCAAACCATTACCCGCAGGAGGTAGCGATCGCCGGGTTGGCGGGAATCGGGGTGTATCTGCTGATTCACGGCGCGTCCGAGCTGTTCGCCTACCACCACGCGAAGGCCGAAAAAAAGACCGGCAAAAAGATACTGCAGCAGACCGGCATGGCCGCTTTCGCGTCGTTTCTCTACCTCGAAGTGCTTGACGCCAGCTTTAGTTTCGACGGCGTTATCGGGGCTTTCGCGGTAACGAAAGATGTGATTCTGATTGCTACTGGCCTGGGCATCGGCGCGCTGTGGGTGCGGTCGCTTACGCTATTTATCGTGCGCAAAAAAGTGCTGGTGACCTACCGCTACCTCGAGCACGCCGCGCACTACGTGATTGCCGCGCTGTCCGGGACGCTGCTGCTGGGCATTTTCTTCGAGTTTCCCGAGGCGATCGTGGGTTTGGTGGGCATGGTGGTTATCGGTATCGCGATTGCCCACTCTATACGTGATAACAGGAAAGACGACGTCGTTAAGCTTTAACGCTTAGACTACAGAATAGTATCTTTTTTGTAATTTTTCTTCGCCTTTAGCCAGGCTTCTTTCCGCTTCTGTGGGTTGGTGGTGGCGAAATCTTTGGCGGGGTATTTTTTGGCAGATTTTGCCAGTTTTTGCATGATCGCCTGGCTAATGTCGATATCGTAGTGATGGGCGAACTGGATGGCGTAGATGAAAATATCTGCCAGTTCTTCCGCGATCTCTTTTTTATCGCCTATCGGCGCATCTTGCCATTGGAAATGTTCGAGGAGTTCGTTTGCCTCCAGCGCGATGGAGATCGCCAGGCCGCGTGGCGGGTTATTTTCCCAGTGCCGCTCGGCCATGTGCTGCATAACCGCCTTGGCGGCCTCTTCGAATGGTATGTCGCCTTTTTTACTCATAGCTGTACGGCTACATTAAAGACGGCGGTTTCTACGAGCTGAAGCCGGTTTACCTTGCCGCCGGTGAAAAATGGAAACGGATCTTTAAGGGATGAACCGTATTCTTGCTGGACGAGTACGCCTAAGTCGGGGTAAATAGAAGGAATTTTATCGGTCATTTCGCGTGGGTATTCCAGCTCTACGTTTACGCCTATTTTTCGCGGGCGGCCCATTTCTTCTAAAATAACGACCGTGCTTGCGAACGAATTATGGTTTTTATGTACTTGGTACAGGCCGCTTTCCACGGTGGCAAGGTATGCTGGCTGCTTGTCTTTTGCGGCGATCACCAAGGCGTCATGCCGGTTGCCGGCACCTTCATAGGTCTCCTCTATGTTGCGCGGTTGCTCGGATACGCCCGATTCAGTGGGGAGCGGCAATACCTTAGTTTTGATCCCGGCCCGGCGCATACCCCGGCTGACGGCGCGCAATTTGATAGGGCTCTTGCTGCTCACGAATGTCTTGGGCAGGTGGTCGTAGTATTGGCTGATCCCGTCTAGATTTCCCTGGAGTGGTATTGGCTTCATGCCGATAATCTCATCTTTGTAGCTAACGTCCGGTATTTCATTGAGGAGGAAAATTTCGATATCCTGCGCGTAGGCAAACCCCATCTCCATGAGCGTATTGCCGCCAACGTAATTTTTAACCCCATTTTTGTCGTAATTTAGCACTAAAATAGCGTCGGAATTCTCGATATTCTTCAGCTGCCGGCGGATCAAGCTATCCTTTACGTCCGCACGCTCGTTGGCCGGGAGTACGGTATAGTCCTGCCTTTCGCTCATGTCGGGCGTTTCTACTTCGTACCCTAGCGCTTCGAGCTTTTCTTTGGCCTGTATCATTTCAGGTTTATGGTGCATTGACCCGCAAATACTTATCTTCATACTTCTAGCATACATTGTTTTTCGTAATTACGCCGATTTCTCCCTGTTATGCTATAATAAGTCCCGTGCATAAAGGGGCATAGCTCAGTTGGTAGAGCACTGGTCTCCAAAACCAGGTGTCGTAGGTTCGAGTCCTGCTGCCCCTGCCAAGTATTTATTCTCACGAAATCTATAGAATTAACTGTAGACTTTTTAATATAAAAAGTCTGATTCCATTTCCTGTCTAAGCCTTATCGCCGAACGTATCTCATGTAAAATAGAGGCATGAGACCGAGCGTGATATTCCTGGACTTTGACGGCACAATTTGCGGATCGCGATTCTGGGGCCACTGGGCGGACGACGGCAAATACAGCAATATAAACAGGCTCATACAAGAGCGTTTCTTTAAGGCGAATCCAGATATGCTCACGCAGTGGATGAGGGGCGAATATACATCGGAGGATGTTGTCCAGCAAATTAGCCAAGATATTGCCGTATCACCAGATGAACTGTTGGCCGGACTTCGAGAAAGTTGTGAACAGATGAAGCTATTTAACGAGCAGATACTTCCTACTATAAAATCTTTGAGAAAAAATGGAGTCAAAGTAGTTATTGCAACCGACAATATGGATGCTTTCCTGCGATGGACGGTACCAGCTCTTAGTCTTGCCAAGCATTTTGA
>CBIMUR010000113.1:0-2865 GCA_966247155.1 uncultured bacterium | reverse complement strand
GTGCGCGACCGCAAAAAAATCGTCAACAAACTGCAAAAAATGGAAATCGGCGGCGTCACGCAGGAGCAGGCAATTGACTACGCCGACGAAATGCAGCTGGAGCTGATGACCGACGACGCCGGCGCGATTATCATCATGGACGGCAACGACCTCGATACGTTCGTGAACCTGATAAACGAGGATTACATCGTGAGCGAGATTACCGGCAAACGCTACGAGATAAAGAGCAAGAAGCTGCTGGATGAGCCCGAGGGCGAGCCGCCGCGCGGCTAAAAGCCGCACAAAATGCTTGCAAATAGCGAAATATACGCTATGATAGCAATGAAAGGCAACGACGAAGAGTAGTAGCCTTACCGATTCCTCATAGAGAGCCGCGGACGCTGGAAGCGTGGCAGGACAGGTAACGTGAACGCACTTTCGTAGCTCCTTGGAGGAAATGCCAAGGCGGAACGGTCCGTTATCATGCCGAAACTGTTGTCGCCTTTTGAGCGGAGACAGTTGCCAAGCCGCGTTATCGTGAGGTAAGCGGGAAGCAGAGTGGTACCACGGATAGGATTTCTCCTCCGTCTCTGAGTTATAACACTAACTCAGGACGGAGGTTTTTATGTCCCAAACAAAACTATGGTCGAAAGGCGGCACGGCGCATGCCCTGGTGGAGGCGTATACCGCCGGCGAGGATGTTTTTCTCGACCAAAAGCTCGTCGCCCACGATATTTACGGCACGCTGGCGCATGTTGCCATGCTGCGTTCCATCGGGATTGTCGCGGATGGTGAGGCTGCGGCCATCAAAAAAGAATTAGTGCATATTTTACAACGCTATCAAGATGGCGAGTATATTCTGCGGCCAGACGACGAGGACGTCCATACCAGGCTAGAGAATGACATCACCGCGAAACTGCCGGCGGCCGGTGGCAAAATCCACACCGGCAGGTCGCGGAACGACCAGGTGCTGGTGGACATGCGGCTGTTCACCAAGGAGCAGCTGCAAACTATTGCCGTGCAGGCGAGTGAACTGGCGCTGGCGTTCCAAACGTTTGCGAAAGAGCACGAGTTTACACCTATGCCGGGCTACACGCATATGCAGCGGGCCATGCTTTCCAGCGTGGGCGCGTGGGCGGGGCAGTTTGCCGAGAGCTTGCACGACGACCTGGCGGTGCTGCAAGCAGCATACGGCCTTAACGACCAGTCGCCGCTTGGTACTGGCGCGGGGTACGGGGTGTCGCTGCCGCTCGACAGGGAGCTGACGGCAAAGCTGCTTGGCTTTGGCAAAGTGCAGAACAACGCCGTGTACGCACAAAACTCACGCGGCAAAATAGAAAGCGCCGTGCTTGGCGCGTTGAGCCAGATTATGCTGACGCTCGGGCGGTTTGCCTCCGACCTGCTGCTGTTTACTACGGCGGAGTTCGGCTACTTCACGCTGGCCGAAGGACTGACGACTGGCAGCAGTATCATGCCACAAAAACGTAATCTCGATATCATGGAGCTGATGCGCGCCCGCAGTAAAACTATGCTGGCGCACCAGGGCTTGGTGCAGAATATCACCAGCGGGCTGCCCAGCGGCTACAACCGCGATCTGCAGGAAATGAAAAAGCCGTACCTCGAGAGTTTTGAGCTTGTGGAGCAAAACCTCGCTATCGCCCAGCTGACGCTTGAAAACCTGACGGTGAACGCTGAAACCATGGCGCGCCATATCAGCAAAGACATGTTTGCCGCGCACCACGCCTACCGAATGGTGGCGAAGGACGGCACGCCGTTCCGCGAGGCGTACCGCTACGTTGGCACGCACCTTGATGAGTTGCCGGAGTACGACCTGGCCAAGGTGCTGCGCCAAACTACTTCGCAGGGATCGGGCGGGAATTTGCAGCTCGGGGCGCTCGCGGCGGCCATCAGCGGGGTACGGCGCCATTGGCAAAATGAACGCGACGAGTTCCAGGAAACGATTGAAAAACTAACCCATTAAAAGCAGGAGCATACCATGAACCACCTCGACAAAACCTACGTTAAAATCGCCAGCCATGAAGTACGGGAGGAGACAATCGACAAAGTCGTACTGCTGTATTCCGGCGGGCTCGACACCTCGGTGATGCTGAAATGGCTGCAGGATGTCTACCAGGCGGAAGTCATTGCGCTGACGATGGATATCGGGCAGCAGGCCGACGATTTGGAGGAAATAAAGCAAAAGGCGCTCAAGCTGGGTGCCAGCAAAGCTTACGTGATTGACTGCAAAGACGAGTTTGCCGAGCAGTACCTGGCGAAAGGCATCAAGGCCAACGCCAGTTACCAGGGCGGCTACCATCTCAGCACGCCGCTGGGCCGGCCGCTTATGGCGCGAAAGGCCGTGGAGGTAGCGCACCAGGAGGGCGCATCTGCCATTGCCCATGGCGCTACCTGCAAAGGCAACGACCAAGTGCGCATCGAGACTTCGGCGCTGTGTTACGACCCGGATATCAAGGTGATCGCGCCGGTGCGGGAGTGGGGCATGGGCCGGGAAGAGGAGCTGGCCTACGCCGAAAAACACGGCATTCCCACCAAGCAGGCGCACAAAAACGTCAGCTATTCGTGGGACGACAACATGTGGGGCGTGACCGGCGAGGGCGCCGAGATAGAAGACCCGACCAAGACGCCGCGCTACGAAGATATTTTGCAGGTGTGCAAGGTGCCAGAGAAAGCGAGCGACACGTCGGAAGAAATAACGCTGAGTTTTGAAAAGGGAATTCCTACGGCGCTGAACGGCGAGAAAATGAAGCTGGCCGAGCTGATCATGCGGCTGAACAAAATAGGCGGCGCGCACGGCATCGGCGTGGAAACGCTGATAGAGGACAGGCTGGTGGGGCTAAAGGTGCGGGGCGTGTACGAAGCGCCGGC
>CBIMUR010000112.1:0-2894 GCA_966247155.1 uncultured bacterium | reverse complement strand
TGGTGCGAGTACCGGGACTCTAACCCGGGACCTCTTCCTTGGCAAGGAAGCGCTCTAACGACTGAGCTACACTCGCATAACAGCTACAATCATACCGAACATCGGGATATTTTTCAATAGCAACTGTGCGCCAGGCAAATAGCGGCGTGCGGCCGCATGGCTTTCATGCTATAGTGACGTAGTATATGCGCGCGAAAGCGCTTTTAATTTATACCGCACCGCACATCTTTAAACCGCAAGGAGAGCAATGAAAAAATTCTTATTTCCTACCCTGGCAGGCTACAAGCCTCCTTGGTTGCGCGCGGATATTATGGCGGCACTGGTGGTTGCCGCGGTTTCCATTCCTCAGTCGCTGGGATATGCGGTCATTGCCGGGCTGCCGATACAGACCGGACTGTACTGCGCGCTGCTCGCGCCTATCGTTTTTGCGGCGTTCGCCTCCTCCAGGCGGCTGGTCGTGGGGGCGGACTCAGCCACGGCGGTGCTGGTAGCTGCCGGCGTGGGGGCCATTGCCGTGGCAGGCACCAGCGAATATAGCGGCGCTGTCGTGACGCTCGGTATCCTGACGGCGGCCATCCTCGTTGTTATGGCGGCGGCGCGACTGGGCTTTTTGGCCGACCTTATCTCGCAGCCGGTGCTCACTGGCTTTTTGGCGGGCGTGGGCGTGCATCTTTCTATTAGCAACCTGCCAGAGATGCTTGGCGTGGATGCCAGCGGTGACGCCTTTGGCAAGCTCGCGTACCTTTTTACCCATCTGGGCGATGTCAGCGTGTCCGCGGCAGCCGTGTCCGCCGCCGTGCTGGCCATTATTTTCATTGGCTGGAAGTTCCGCAAGCCCGGGGCGCTCATCGCGATTTTAGGCGTTATTATTGCTGCCAAGCTGTTCGGGCTTGAACGTTTCGGGGTTGAGATGATCGGCGCGGTGCCGGCGGGGCTTCCGCCCATTACGCTGCCCGCCCTCACGCCAGAGCTTATTATTCCGCTCACTATCCCGGCAGCGTCCATCGCGCTCGTTATTCTTACGCAAAGCCTGGCGGTTATCCGCAGCTCGGCCGCGAAATACGATGAAAAGGTCGAGGCGAACAGAGACCTGCTGTCGCTTGGCCTTACCAACGCGGCGGCGGCCCTTACCGCCGGCTTCGCCATCAGCGGCAGCCCACCACGCACTTCCGTGAACGAAATGGCCGGCGGACGCACGCAGCTCGTCAACGTTTTCATGTCGCTGCTGATTGCCGGAATATTGCTGTTTGCCACCGGGCTTTTCGCTTACTTGCCGGTAGCGTGCGTGGCGGCGATCGTATGCAGTATCGGCCTGCAGCTTATCAATGTCCGCCAGCTCCGCGATATCCTGGCGGTGCGCCGGAGCGAGTTCGCTATCGCTATCGTGGCACTTGCCGGTGTGGCCATTTTAGGCGTACAGAACGGGGTCGTGCTGGCAGTCGGCATCGCGCTGGTCGAGCGGCTCCGCCGGCAGTACCGCCCCCACGACGAGATTTTGCTGCGCGACCAAAAGTTCGGCACGTGGGCCAACGAGCGCCTAGGCATAGACAAGCGCCGCCTCGACCCTCCGGCCGGGCTGTTGGTGTACCGGTTTAACGACGCGCTGTTTTTCGAGAACGCCAGCTACTTTCTTGCCCGCGCCACCAAAGCGGTCGCGGCGGCGAAAAAGCCAGTCAAATACTTCGTTCTCGACGCCGGCGCTATCAGCGACATCGACTATACCGCCGCCCAAACAGTAAAGCAGCTCATCAGCAAGCTCAACGCCGACGACATCCAGCTGGCCATCGCCCACGTCAACCCGCAGTCCCGCGCGCTGCTCAAACGGTACGCGCTTACCGACCTCATTGGCAGCCAGCACATCTATTCCAGCGTGCGGCTCGCCATAGAAAAATACATCCGCGCGCATACCAGCAACCTCGACCGCATCCACGAGCTCGACCTGCCGAAAAGCGAATACGTCGTTATCAGCGGCACCGCCCTCGAGCTGATGGGTATCCGCGAAACCAACGACGTCGACCTGGTGGTCAGCAAAAAGGTTTACGCCGAACTCCGCGCCAAAAAATGGAAAGAATACGTGCAAGACGATGGTAAAAAGGTACTAAGCCGCCACGGCTACAAGATAATGACGCGGTGGATGGGGTACGACCTGGCGCACCTAAGGAAAACCAGGCAAATGATCGAGGGCGTTCCCGTTATGGGCGTCAGCGACCTCATTGAGTGCAAAAAGCGGCTGGGCCGCGAAAAAGACCTCGAGGACATCAAAAAACTGAGGCAGGCCAGCCCGGCGTAGCTAGCGTTTTAATATAGCCGGCGCAGGGTCGGAAAACCGCACGTTCGGCAAGTTATAGACCATATCTGCCGGGGCATTGCCCGTCTTCGGAAAGTCGCCGCGGTACGCCGTCATGATATCGCCGAACGCCGCGTCCTCCCATTTAAAACCAAGTTTTTCCGCCGTCGCCACGACACTTTCCTCGCTCGGCCCTTCTATTTCAATGAACGGTCGGATCCATGGCCATTCGTCGATCACCACCTCCACCTCGTCCAGTTTCCACACTTCGCGCCGGGCTTCCTGCGCCGACTTTCGCCGCATGCCCGCCGCCTCGCAAAATTGCAGCGCCGCGTCGTAGTCGCTCACAGTAAACTCAATCTCTTTCGCGCCGGTTAGCGACATCTCGTCGTACTGTTTGTAAGTCATGGTGATACGGTAACCTTCGTCGCGCACGCGCACGAAAGCGGCCTTCCCGCGCATGAATTCATTGTCGAACACAACCCGCCGCATCAGCGCCATAGGCTGTTTGCACTCCGCGCCGGCGCTCGCCAGCTTTTCCCGTATATCATCCGGCTCAACGCCCAGGAATTTCGCCTCGATTTCCGTTTGCATATTCTCACTATAC
>CBIMUR010000111.1:0-2910 GCA_966247155.1 uncultured bacterium | reverse complement strand
CGTGGATACGAGGAGCGAAAACTCATGGCAGTCATCCCGTTAATCGGCGTACCGATAACCACCTGGCGTCTGCCGAAGAACCGCAGGACTCTCCGCTGTGTCGCCATTCCGAAGGACGCAAGCTACGTTCTAGTCGACGGGCCCGCAATCATGTTCGCCACGTCACCCACGAACTGGTCGGTGTTTTGCGAAGGGGAGGGCAGCGCGTATTTGTTGCCAACGCTCAGGTACGCGGTAGACTGGATGGTACCGGTGCGCGTAATGTTAAAGGTATCCGCGGTAGCGTTGCCGTCGCTCAGGCGCGTGACAGTAAGGTGCATGGTAGTGGTCCCGCTGGATGGGTCCGGCGCTTTGACGCACTTTGCCACGTACGCTTCGCCATCTACCAGCGGCTGCGTGCTGGCAAGCGGCACGTCGCTGGTGCTGGAGTTGCTGCCAGCCATGCGGCACTGCACGAACACCTGGCTGCTGTTAATACCACAGTTACTCAGCTGCATTTTTACCTGCGAAAGCCCGTTGCCAAACCGGCCGATCTGCGTTAAGTTGCGCGAGTCGCTAAAGCAGTTGCCGCTTGGCGCTTCATATTTAAACTTAATAGCGCCGCCAAACGCCTGGTTGCCGGCGACCGAAACAGTATTGCCGCTCGACGGCCGGGCATAGGCGACAGATTGCTGGCCGCTAGTATTACCCGCAAAATGAATGCCAAACGCCGACTGGCTCCAGTTGCCGTAAAGGTTCAGGTTGACATTTGCATTCGCCGCTGCGCCGTTTGCTACTGGCGAACTAAGCGTCGCGCCGGTGAAGTCATAGCTATACAACGTGCCTGGCGTTGCCGCGTGCGCCATCTGCGGCATCACTGCCAGCGCCAGTACGGCCACCATGCCGCCAGTCGTTATTTTCTTTAAAAAACCCGCAAATCGTGTGCGCATTTTTACCCTCCGTTAGTTAGTCCCGTCATAATGACATACTTATGTTTAAAAAGCAATCGTACGAATATACCCAAACACGTCCGGCCAATTTTCCGCCCGCGCTACGCCGGCAGGCAGCGCGGCGGCGGCATTATACGGATGAGAAAAGAGCACTCGACGCGGCACCACGCCTTCGATATTTGCGAGGCCAGAAAGCTTGTCGTCAACGAAAACGTCGAAATGATGCTCAAGCCACGCCGATTTCGACATGCCAATGCCCACGCTGACAAATTCCACGTCGCGGATGCCGTGCATGCGCAGCCACTGTTTCGCGAAGGGCACGCCAGCGTGATTGATATTGCTCACGATCGTTACCTTGGCGCCATGGGCTTGCAGCTTGGAGATATATTCTACCGCGCCGGGAACAGGGGGCGCCGAAAGAAGTTGCGACGTGCAGAACAGCAAGCTCAAGAGAGAAGCGCGCGTTTCCGGGCTGATCGGCGTGCCCGCCGCGGTATACAGCGTATTGTCGGGGTGCAGCTCTATGCCAAGGAACCGGCGGGCCGTGGCAATCTTAGCGGCGTCGGAATTTATAACGACACCGCTAAAGTCAAGGCCGACCCGCATGTGAAAAGCTGTTTATATGGTTGACATAGCGCAGCAATTCGGGCCAATTTTCTACCCGCACCGCCGGCGCGCTGGCAGGGATACTGCGGTTAAACTGCGTCGTCAGCAAAAAAGATGCTGGACCGTCTGCGCCAGAGGCGGCAAAACCTCGGGCGACGCGTCGACGTACAGCTGGAACCCGTGCTGCAGTACCAGCTCTTTGTTACCCTCAACGCCAACGCTCACCAGCATGTTGCTGTCGAGCTCGTGGTCGCGCAGCCACTGCTGGGCAAAGCGCACGCCGGGTACCTGTATGTTGCTAATGATGTGAATTTCATGGCCGGCGCGCTGCAGTTCGCGGATAGTGCTGAGCGCATACGGCATGGCCGGCGCCTCTAAAAGCGCCGACGTACTATACGCAAGATTTTGCAATTTGCGGTAATTTTCCAGCGAAAGACGCGGGTCGAGATTCGGCTCCACCAGGCGGTCTGCCGTCGTTAACACGCCGAACATGTCGCGCGCCAATTTCAATTTCACCGGTGCGATATCCACTATCGCGCCGCCAAGGTCCAGGCCTATTTTCATGACACCTCTGCACTACTGTTACTTTGGAAATGAATTATATAATGATATGTGGTTTTATGTCAAATATATGAACGTTGTCCTGCAACGCCTCGAGCCCTCTATGCTCTTGTCAACGAGAGTGGTGTACCAATTTTTTACCATACTGTTGACATATACGGTACTTTATGGTAGTATCTTACATAGACCTACGCCAAACGTATGTCGGTCATTGACAATCAGGCATTACTATACTGTACAAACTGCCCTAGGGTGCAGTCACGAGGACACGGCGACGCGCCTTTGTGTCTGCACCTACCCCTTGTTTTTTGAGGGGAAGGGGCAGTACGTGTATGAAAATTCGATCGTTGGAGGGTATCATGCCGAACAACAGCAACAGCAACACCCACCGCCCGCAGCGGCAGTACCGCTGCCCCCGGTGGGTCCGGGCCGGGGCCATCCTCGGATGGTTTGCCGCGGTAGCGCTGGTCATCCAGTGGACGACCAAGGTCGTCGGCCGGCTGTCCGGGCCGAGCATCTCGGCCAGCACGATGACAATCATCGTGCTGGCGGTCATCATCGCCGTCCTGCTGCTGCTCCTCCTCGGAAAGGGGGGCGAGCGCAGGCAGTAGCCCAATCCCTGCACGGCGGCACGCAGCCGTCGTGCCGGGACCACCCGGTTTTCATACATAAAAACGAGGAGGTCAGTACACCCGTTGAGCATCCACTCCGACGTGCTGATCTCCTTGAGATCACACTTGCACGCTATAGTAACGCCTGATTATCATGTCACCCTAGCGACACTCTACAAATACTGCGCGATAAGCGCTTTTTT
>CBIMUR010000110.1:0-2925 GCA_966247155.1 uncultured bacterium | reverse complement strand
CAGCATGGCCCACGGGGATTCACGCAAGGCGTTACTTTACCACAGGCGTTTGGCTAATTCGTTCCAGCTGAGCGTGTCGGTGCTTGTGCCGATTATGGCGGTGATTTGTGGATTTCTTGCCCGGCAGCGGATTTTCGACCACAACTTTTATATCAGTGACGTGGTGTACGTGGGCCTGAGCGCCGCGTACCTCGTTACTTCCGCCTTCTTCTTTTATTTGCGCTCCCGCCAGAGGCTGTCGAAGCTTGTCATTTTGGCGCTGATGACTGCTTACAATGTCATTACTCTTCTCTACACCCTCCTTTTGACCGGCTTCGTGAGCGTGTTCTTGGTGGCGTGGGTGCCGCTGATGGTCAGTACCGACCTGTATTTTGGCCGGAAAGGGTTTTTCTTTAGCTTTTTGTCGCTGGCAGTGGCGGGCGCGCTGACGGTCATGATGTACCCGAATTTGGGCGACCCGCTATACGTGATAGTGCTGAGCCAGGAGGTGCTGGGCCTGGGTATCGTTGCTTATGTGATAGCGACCGTCCGCCGCATCGCCGAAAGCGAGGGCCGGATCCTCATAAAGGTCAGTGCCGAGGAAGAGTTGCAGCGCGAGCGGCTGCTTTCACTTATCAACAGCATGCGTGACGGCGTGGTGTCGGTGGATAGCAAAGGTAAGATTACCGTGTATAACGCGGCGTTTTTGTCGCTGATGGACATAAATACGACCTCTCCCGGCCAGCAAATCGATGCCCTTTTGAAGTTGCGCGGCCGTGATGGCCGGCCGGTAAGCATAGTAGATGAAGTGGCCCGGGTCGGCAAGCCGTTTACGCGGACCGATTTGCTGCATACGTTTTCTAACGGCGAAAAAATGCGCCTGCTGCTGAGCGCCGCCCCGATACAGCCGAGCTACCAAATGAAAGACGAGCGTGGTTTTTTGATCGTGCTGCGCGATATCACCAAAGAAAAAACGCTTGAAGACGAAGAAGACGCGTTCATTTCAGTGGTAAGCCACGAGCTCCGTACGCCGGTTGCCGTGACCGAAGGTAATCTCGATAATATCCGTCTGCTGCGAAACCAGGGGGCGAACGAGAAAAAAGTCGACCAAATGATCGAAGACGCGCACCAGCACGTGCTAGACCTGGCCAAGATTATCAACGACCTCGATATGCTCACTCGTATCGAGCAGGATACCGAGGTGACGCGCGAAGACGTGCCGCTAAAGGAGGTGTTGGCCGAGTTGCACGCCCGCTACTTGCCGAAAATGCAAGCCAAAGGCCTGCGCTTCAAGCTCGTGCCGAGCAAGGCGTTGCCGACCCTTCACACGAACCGCGAATACCTGAGGGACATCCTCGATAACCTGCTTTCCAACGCGCTTAAATACACCGTGGAGGGTACCATAACGCTGGCTACGGAGACGCGTGGCGGCAAGCTTGCCGTGGTGGTAAAGGACACTGGCATTGGTATTGGTAAGAGCGACCAGCCGCATATTTTCGAGAAATTTTACCGGTCGGAAGATTTCCGTACGCGCGAATCGGGCGGTACGGGGCTGGGGCTGTACATTAGCTCGCGCCTGGCGCAAAAGCTGGGCTATATGCTTACCGTGGAAAGCCGGCTCGACAAAGGCTCGGCGTTTTACCTGACGCTCTCGGAAAAGAAGCGTTCTTCTTCCCGCTAGCCAGGCTGCTACTCCGTATCGGCCGTCGGTTTTTTCATTGGCGGCCGGCGGAAACGGATGAGCTGGGTGGCTATCCGGTCGGCGCGGATCTGCTTGCGCATGAAGGTGGTGAACGGCACGGTATTGCGCATATGCGCGATGCGCTGGTGGAGCGGACGGCCAAGCATACTGCCAAACGACGCCCCGGCGGCGATGGCCAGTGCCGTGCCGACAACAGCGGAAACAGTGCCGACGCCACGGAAAAACAGCGGGTGTGACGGCGGGTAGCTGGTTAGCTGCATAATGGCCGTGTACAACATAAGGCCAGGTACTAGCGGCAGGATGCTCGCGGCGATAATGGACGTACTGGTGGTGCGCAGCCGCCGCGAAAACAGCGTCGCAACGAGCCCCACGAGAAACGCCGCCACGCCGCTTGCCGGCACGACGGAAATGTCGAGGTGCAGCGACGCGTACATCACCATCAGCCCGCCGCCGCCCAGCAGCCCTGCCCACACCACGGCGAGCAGCCTGGTATGTACCGACAGCGCGTATACCGCGGCCAGCGCCGCCGCCCCCGCGACCTGGAAATTCAGTTCGGTTAGTCGCAGCGGATCTGGCGAAACGGCAATGCCGATCCCCAATTTGCGGGCGACGTACAGCCCCACCAAAATGCCCACCACGATACCGCCTGTCAGCATGATGGCGTGGGTCAGCCGGGCGGTCGCCGTGAGATAGTATTCTTCTATGGCGTCTTGTATGGCGCCCACGAACGCCAGCCCGGAAACCAGCAGCATGATCCCGCCCACGACGATCAGCGTCGGGTCCATCCCGGCAAAAAAGCTGACGTTTTCTTTCGCGAGCCAGGTAATCACCGCGGTCATGAGCGTAATGAACGCCGCCGCGATGATCTGCCGGAAAAACGGCGCCACCTGGCGCGCGGCAACGAACGCCAGCAGCCTGTCGACAATAAGCGCGATGATGAAACTCAGCAGCACGACCCGCCACCTGGTGGTGAACATCAGCACTGCGGCCGGGGCGATGCAGGCGTTGGCGATAGGTGACACCCACGCGGGGTACTTGCGCGGATGCGCCAAAATCTGCTCTAGTTCTTTTTCTGCCTCTGCCAGCTGCAGCTTGCCGGTACGGATTTGGTAAATCAGCTTTTGCACCGCCTGGATGGTCATGTTGTTGATGCCGCGCATGGCGACGGGCCGTATAAGGGTAAGCGGCTCGTCGCGTATGCCGCGCGGCTGGGAGAGCGTGACGAGGTTGGAGCTGATGTTGAT
>CBIMUR010000109.1:0-2941 GCA_966247155.1 uncultured bacterium | reverse complement strand
ATATTAGGAGATTTGATGAGCTTACCGGTGCGATGCGACAACGGCTAGAGGAAGTGGCGGCGGGCGATTCGAGCTTGGACTCTGACGAGCAGCGTACTGCCTGGGTCAATGATCGCCTCAGGAAGCTTAGGGATGAAGCTACTAGACGCCGGAGTCACGCTGCTTCCGCTTCGGGAGTGGATACAGATGGCGACGTTCTCGTAGCCGGTAGGGCATCTGCCCCTGGCGACGGTACGGGCGAACGGGATACTGACAGGGGACATGAAGACGACGAAGAGGAAGATGATGAGGTACGTCTGTCGCTCAAGAACCGTGCAATTGCTCGGATGGGTACGATTTTCTCTAAGGGCAAGGAACGATTTAAAAATATGAATCGGCGGGAGCAAACAGTTGTTGCCATAGGCGCTGTTGCGTTGGCAGTAACCAGCCTCTGGCTTATATCTAAAGGCATTCATACTGGTGGCACTGGTAATGGCACTGGTGGTGGCGCTGGCGCTGGCGGTGACTGGGGTCCTCAGCCGGATCCACACGCTCTTAACGGCGCTCCAAAACCTGAGCACTTTACTGACGCTGCGCTTCATGTTAGCAACGGCGAAGGGTGGTTCAACACTATGGCCGAGGCTGGCATTACTGATCCTGAGAAACAGCAGGCAATCCTTGCTAACGGCGATGTCATGAGCAAGTTGCAAGACATGGGGCTTGCCTACAAAGCACCGGAACTTGGCGGCTGGGGCATAAGTATGCCGGCAAATGGCAAGATGCCAACTGAAGCTCTTGAACTTCTTACGAACGCTGCGAAATAGTTACCCACAGCGTATCACCCAGACGTGATACAATAAAATAAGTAAAAGGAGAGGTAGATAACTATGTTCCAACTTGATGATCAGTTTCTAAAAGATTTGGGTCTTGACCAGCTTCCGGAAGACCAGAAACAAGCGTTCAAAGAGCATATTTACAGCGAGCTGGAGCTGCGGGTGGGCGTGCGCCTGTCCGACGGCCTCAGTGACGCGCAGCTGAGCGAGTTCGAGTCGTTCGTTGACCGCAACGATGAAAAAGTGCAGGCATGGGTGGCGGCACACGTGCCCGACTATGCGACCAACCAGGACTACTTGCGGTTGAAGGAGGGCGCGGAAAAGGCGCTCGAGCAGAGCGGCCAGCCTAAGGAGGCGCTTGATCACGCGGCACTCCTGGCTGAATACGCTTCGCTGAAATGGCTTGGCATCAACCGGCCGAACTACCGTGAGGTCGTGGCGCAGGTCCTTGAGGAACTGAAACGCGAGATCATGAACAACCGCGACGCCATTCTTGGGAATACCAATCAGGCGGCGGCGTAACCGCGAAGGAATGCGTCGCTTGTCATGCGGCGCCCACTGGGCGCGACAAGCTCATCAACAGACAAAAAAGCACCGTCCCGGCATACGAAGTCGAGCGGTGTTTTTTTGGTGGGAGTGACGTGAGCTTTGGTGATGATAATGGTATGGCCGCCAAACGTGAGCTTGCTTTTGGGGAACGGGAGATATGCGCGGATACGGCGTTCGGCCTCTGTGGCGGTGAGGTCGGTGAGGTCAAGCGTGGCGTCACTTTTTTCAAGCAATTTGCAATATGTTGCCTGTTCGTCGTTCTGGGGGGTCGGCTGCACTGTGCCATCAATGATTTGCGGCAGCACTTCAAGCAAAAGCTCCGTGCCAGCGGTAGCGAGCGCGGTGGAAAGCTCCGGCTGGGTTTCCGTGCCGTTTAGCGGGTAGGCCTGTGCCGCGTAGACGGGGCCGGCATCCATCTCGCGCGAAAGTTGCATGATGGAAACGCCGGTTTGGCCGTCGCCGTTTTTAATGGCCGATTCAATAGGGGACGGGCCGCGGTATTTTGGCAAAAGCGACGGGTGGACGTTGACGATACCGGGGGTAAAAAGGTCGATCGTGCTCCCGGGGATAATTTTGCCGTAGCTTACCAGCACGCCGAGAGGGCTGCCGAGCGCTTTGATATTACCGGTGATATCAGCGAGCTTTTTGGGCTGCCACACGGGAATGTCATGTTGGGTGGCCAGTACCTTTACGCTGGGCGGCACGAGTTTTTGGCCGCGGCCTTTCTTGCTATCGGGCTTGGTAACGACGGCCGCGACGTTGTAGCCGGCGTCAATCAGGCCGGTCAGCGCGGTGAGGCTGAACTGCTCAGTCCCAAAGAATATGATTGGCTTTGATATGCGTATCATAGTCAAGCGGTTGCAGCTCGCCTTTCTTGTCGAGCGTATAAAATGCGTCGGTTTTGCCTTCGATATGGTCGATGAAAACGATGCCGTTGGTGTGGTCGACTTCGTGCTGGATGACGCGCGCCAGGAAACCCTCGGCTTTGAAACGGACTTCGTTGCCCTCAAGGTCGAGGGCTTTGACGCGAATTTTCGTGTAGCGCGGCACCATGCCGTAGACGTTGTTGACGCTGAGGCAGCCTTCGTAATCGGCGACAAGTTCGCCCTCGAATTTGACGATTTCTGGGTTGAGGAGCGGGGTGAATTCGCGCGTGGCTTTGTCTTCGAAATCGCTACGCACGATAATGACACGCTCGAGCCTGTCAACCTGGACGGCGGCCAGGGCGGCGCTGATTTCGTGCGGGCGCGAATCTTCCCAGTCGAGCGAGGCGCTGGTCATGTCGTCGATCAGTTTGACCGTATCGTCGGTGATGACGTGGACTTTGGTGGATTTTTGGCGCAAATGTTGGTTTGGCAGCGTGATAATATCTTCTTTTTTCATTCTTGCTTTATTATACCCAAAGCGTGGCGTAAAAAACAGGGGTGAATTTTACGAGAGGAGACTGGTGGGGTCAAGCTCGAACTGCCAGTGCGCCGGCGGCAGATGCTGCAAAATGGCGGTGAGTTCGGCGCGCTTTGGCGATTTTAGCACCAGCTGCCATCGGTAGGTATCGCCCTGGCGTTCGTAAAACGCGGGCG
>CBIMUR010000108.1:0-2987 GCA_966247155.1 uncultured bacterium | reverse complement strand
TGGCGAAAAACTCGGCCTACGTGTACGCGGGCGACGATGCCGCGCTGAGCCGCAAATATGCAGGGCTACTGCAGTACGAAGCCGACGATTATTTCTTGAAAAAGGTCATAAAGCGCTGCGACTTCCTTGGCGTGAACTATTATTTCAGCGACCGCGTGTATGGTTACCGCGTGCACAACCCCGACGAGAAGGTGAGCGACCTGGGCTGGGACATGAGCCCGGCGAACATACAGTTCGCGCTGGAGCGCCTGCATGAAAAATACAAACTGCCGATCATCATTACTGAAAACGGCCTGGCCGACGCCAAGGACGCGCAGCGGCAGTGGTGGATCACCCAAACGCTGATTGGCATGCAAAAAGCCATGGACAGCGGCGTGAAGCTGGAGGGGTACTTGCATTGGAGCCTGCTGGATAATTTCGAGTGGGACAAGGGCACGTGGCCGCGTTTTGGCCTCGCCGAGGTGAATTATGCGACGCAAGAGCGCAAACTCCGCCCGAGCGCCCTGTGGTTCGGCAAAATCATCAAGCATTTGCGGGAGAACGCGGCATGAGCCAGGCGCGGGACGATTTGAAAATCGTCGTAATTGGCGGCGGGACAGGAAGTTTTACGCTGCTGAGCTCGCTGAAAGATTATTCGCAGTCTATCACTGCCATCGTGAACATGGTCGACGATGGCGGCAGCACCGGCGTGCTGCGCGATGAGCTTGGTACGCTGCCGCCGGGTGACGTGCGCCAGTGTCTCGTGGCGCTGAGCAATTCGCCGAAGGTGCGCGAACTGTTCAATTACCGCTTTTCCGAAGGGACGTTCCAGGGTCACGCGTTTGGCAACCTGCTTATCAGCGCCCTTGAAAAAATCAGCGGCAATTTTTCGGAGGCGGTAGAAACGGCGTCGGAAATTTTGCGGGTAAACGGCAAAGTCGTTCCGGCCACGCTCGACGACATCCGCCTGAAGATGGAATGGAGCGAGGCAAGCGTCATACTGCGCGGTGAGCGGGTGATCGACGCCGAGCATTTTGCCAACGACCCGCGCCGGGCGCGGCTGTCGCTGGTGCCAAACGCCCATGCCAACCCCGACGCATTGGCGGCCATTGCGGGCGCCGACCTTATCGTCATTGCCCCTGGCGACCTCTATACGTCGCTGGGCCCGCTGCTGGTCGTTGAGGGGATCGGCGACGCGTTGTGCGAAGCAAAGGCACCCAAGCTGTACGTGGCCAACCTGGTGACGAAAAAGGGCCAGACCGAGGGCTTTTCCGTCGCCGATCACGCCGATGAGATCGAGCGGTTCGTCGGCTGCGAATTTTTAGATTACGTGCTATACAACCGGCAGCAGCCGGACGCCGAGCTGGCCAGGCGCTACGAGGAAGAAGACGCGTTTTTGGTGCGTGCTGACGAAACGGCGCTGGTAAAAAAGCCGTACAAAACCGTTGCCGGCGACTTTTTAAGCCCGCTGGCAAAGGGGCACAAGGGCGACGTGCTGCCGGTCACGCGCTCGCTCATCCGGCACGATTCGGCGGCGGTTGCCCGGGCAATCATAGCGCTCTATAATGAAGCTCATGCATAGCGATTTCTCCGATACGTTCTTCGTGCTCGATTTCGACCGTTGCCTTGGCGACACGAACGGCATCCAGGCGGTGCTGGAGGAGGTGATCTTGCGCGAAACCGGTATCCAGCCAGAGAAGTTGCACGCTATCCGCACGCGCGTAGAGGCAAGCGGCCAGACGTTCGCGACGATCCGTCATACGCGCCAGCTGCTGGAAGATGGGGGCAGCCCCGTTACCTGGATGCATATCCGTCAGCGGCTTGTCGAGGCGGCGCGCGGCCGCGAACTGCTGCTGCCGCATGCGCGCGAACTGCTGGGAATATTGCGCGGGCGTGACATCCCGCATGGCATTATCACGTACGGGGTAGAAGAGACGTGGCAACTGACGAAGCTCGAGCTGGCCGGCCTTTTGGACGTGCCGCACCTCGTGACGAAAATAGAAGAGAAAGGCAAGCTGCTGACCGGCTGGAAGCAAGAGAACGGACGGTTCGTTATTCCGCAGGCGCTTGCCGAGGGGCTGGAGGTTGGCGAAATCGTATTTCTTGACGACAAGGCGAAAAGCTTTTGGGGAATACCCGATGGCGTGCGCGGCGTACACGTGGTGGCACCCGGAGGGAACGTGTTGCCGGCCCAGCAGGGCGAGGTGCCGCCGCAGGTGACCGACGTCACGGGAATTGACGGCGCGGTGCGGTTGCTTTTCGGGTAGATTGCGGAAGCGTTTTGAACAATGATATTGACAAAGCATAAGCATTATGCTAAATTAAAGGTATTATGACACAAAAAACAAACATCACCAATGAAATCACTGAAACGGTCGCCGAGGCGGAAGCGGTCGCGGTTTCGCACTTGTCGCAAGACCTCCGGAATGCCGTGCTGGTCGTTTCAGTCCTGGTCAACCTCTTCGTATTCATCGCCTGGCTGGCTATCCAGGTAACATCGCGCTACGACGCGCAGATTGCCAGTTTTCTGTTTGGCTAGCCCGGCAGGCCATAGCCAAAAATACCACACCCAGCCAGGTTGTGGTATTTTTTGTGACCCCTGTAAATGCCTATGGTTATCCACATAACTGTGGATAAGGGTGGGGAGCGGGATGAATTTTGTGGCAAAATGGGGGTTGCCGTGGGTAATTGTGGGTATTATAGTAAAGCCAGTGGAAATAAGTGGGTAGCCACTCACCAAATACAAACACCACTGCATTTAAAAAATAATCAACGCGAAAGTTCCAAAAGGAACAGAAGGCACCCTAGAGCGAATGGATTATTTCGAACGCAAGCTCGATGACAAACGCCGGTTGACCATACCGACGGAGCTTCGGAATGAATTTGCCAGCGGGGTCGTTCTGACTAGGGGCTTCGGCCAGTATCTTCACTTGTACCCGCGCCACGTGTGGGACAGGGAAGTCGAACCGGCGCTGGGCGGCAACATTCTCGATGAGAAAGTAGCCGAC
>CBIMUR010000107.1:0-2987 GCA_966247155.1 uncultured bacterium | reverse complement strand
CTATGACCGCAGTGGTGAATATCGCCGTCTTCAGCCCGGCTTCTTTCAAAATTTCGTTGATGTAATTGACCGTGGTCGTTTTGCCGTTGGTGCCGGTCACGGCGATCACCCGTAGATGCCGCGCCGGGTTGCCATACTTGGCGCTCACCAGCTGCACGCGCCCCTTGCGGTAGACCTCTTCCAGCCCTTTCACTGCCCCCGGCGGCATCGCTTTTCGGACTCCCTTAACAAGCTTTTGCTTTGTACTCATGGTTTTATTGTAGCATTTCTCCTCGCGACTATTGCGAGTGAGTTTACCTACATCCCAACAATAGTCCTCAAACAAAAAGGATCCGCAATAATAACTACCTATCTATTATTGTTTTTGTGTAAGTGCGGAAAGTCATAGGTATTCGAATTTGCCGAGTATCCGGCCTCTTCAGCCTGAAGAGGAGTACAGTAATATGTCTGATATCCCGACCTAATCAGCTCAAACGGCTTCGTCTCCTCATACCATACGATACCTGGGAGAGCCGATGTTTTTACAGGCTTTCTTCCGCACTGTATCCATTTTGTATAGAAAGCTATGTTTCCACCCAAAGGCGAAAGATCATAGAGGCCGCCGACGAGTAATATACAAAGTGTAAGTGTGACAATTCGTTTTCTCGCCGATACTTTAGACTTTGTCTCTTCGCTTATCTTACTAGCTGCCGCCTTCGTCTTTTTTTAGATATCATTTTACTCATTACATTGTATTAAAAAGACTGCCGTATAACGGATAGACCTTTGTATCATTGCCGATGCTAATCGCGGTAGTCCCTCCAGATTGGTAAAAACGTACGTCTTTGCCTTTATACTCACATGCGTCAAGCAACGTCTTATCACCCATCTTCATGTTCAGTATTAACTCGCAATTAGGATCAAAAACAGGCTTTCGCTGCTCCGTCCATACAACTGACGGATCGCCAGATACCCACGAAATAGTATCCGCTTGACTATTTCTTGACAAGACCAATAAAACTCCGACTCATATAAAAATGAATACCACCCTCACAAGAAGCGGATACCGCCTCACTTTTTGAACATGAATATACATATCAATGATTCTCCTGTTGTTGAAACCTTAGCATAACTTGAAAGCATAAGCAATTACTCATATACATGACATGGTATTACAGAGGCGAAAGTGCTACAATAGACTAGATTTATGAAAATCCTGGGAATCGAAAGCAGCTGCGACGAAACGGCCGCGGCAGTCGTGGAAGACGGCCGCAGGCTGCTTTCTAATGTCGTCCATTCGCAGATCAACATCCATTCCGTCTACGGCGGCGTCGTACCGGAGGTGGCGGCACGCAGCCATATAGAAGTTGTTAACCCGGTCATCAACCAGGCGCTTACCGAGGCCAGCCTCTCCTGGGACGACATCGACGCCATCGCCGTCACGTACGCGCCCGGGCTTATCGGGTCGCTGTTGGTTGGTAGCCTAGCCGCCCGCACGCTGGCACTGCTGAAAAACAAGCCGCTCTACCCCATTCACCATGTGGAAGGCCACGTATATGCCAACTTTTTAAACGAGCAGGCGCCCGAGTTCCCCTGCCTCGCCCTTATCGTCAGCGGCGGCCACTCGCAACTGGTGCTTTTTAAAGGTCACGGCGACTACGAGCTCCTGGGCCAAACCCAAGACGATGCCGTAGGCGAAGCGTTTGATAAGGTGGCGAAAATCATCGGCCTCCCCTACCCCGGCGGCCCGTCTATCGCAAAAGCCGCGCTCGAGGGCGACCCGCACAAATACGCCCTCCCCAAATCCCGCATGCAAAACCCGTACGATTTCAGCTTCTCAGGCCTTAAGACGGCCGTTCTGCGAGCCGTACAGCGCGAAGTGGGCGTGGACTTCACTTTTCCCTCGCACGAGCTCCCAGGGCTTGTAAACGGCCAAATGCGGGCTGATTTTGCCGCCAGTTTCCAGCGCGTCGCCATAGAAACCCTGGTCGACAAGGCTGAGAAAGCCTACCGCGACTTTTCGCCCAAATCCGTCGTCATCGCCGGCGGCGTGGCTGCCAACCAAGAACTCCGCCGCCAGCTTTCCGCCCGCCTGCCGCTCCACATCGACTACGCGCCCATGAACCTCTGTACCGACAACGCCGCCATGATCGCCACGCTCGGCTACTACTACGCGCAAAAGAACCAACCCACCTCCCCTTTCGACCTCGAGGTCATCCCCAGTCTTTCCATGACAAAGACCGCTTGGGCGAACTAGTTGTAGATATATCAACAGTATACTTTTGATTCGCTTTCGGCGTCCCGTCTTTTGCCCCGTAGCGCTAGCTGCACAGCCTACGCTCTAGCTGTATCGTACGGCATACATGATGTGGTATACTAAGGGGTGAAAACAAACACGTGGAAAAACAATGAGGGCTTGTCACGCGTTTTCGTATGAAAAACGCAGTGCTGTTTTAGACTTATTTTTTTCACGTGTATACCATTAAAAACCGAGAAATTATAGAGATGAAGCTTGCCAAAACCTACGACCCCAACCAATACGAGCCAACTATTTACGCTATGTGGGAAACATCCGGTGCGTTCGCGCCGAAAGGGGAGGGCGAGCCATATAGCATCATCATGCCGCCGCCAAACGCCAACGGCAACCTGCACCTCGGCCATGGGCTGATGGGTAGCCTCGAGGATATTCTCGTCCGCTACCACCGGATGAAAGGGAAGGATGTCGCCTATATTCCCGGTGCCGACCACGCAGGCTTTGAAACGTGGGTCGTGTACGAACGGGCGCTTGCCAAAGAGGGGAAGAGTCGGTTTGACTTTTCACGGGAGCAATTATATAGCCAGGTTTGGAACTTCGTTGAACAGCAGCGAGGCAATATGGAGCTGCAGCTGCGCGCTCTTGGCGTCAGTGCCAGCTGGGGCGACCTGGTGTTCACGCTCGACGAAAAGGTGATTAAAACCGTCTATGGCACGTTCAAACGCCTGTGGGACGACGGCCTTATTTACAGGGG
>CBIMUR010000106.1:0-3024 GCA_966247155.1 uncultured bacterium | reverse complement strand
GCCAGCAGTGGCGCGGCCCAGCTCGACCTTAGCCGGCCCGGATACAAATCGGTGCGCGACCAGGCGGTGTATTCCGATACGTTCAACGGCTTCCCGGCTTCTGGGCCCATTACCAAAGACACGCTCGATGATTTTCGCAAGACGTACGAGAAGCAAGCGGAAAAAGCGACCAATGTCGATGGTTTTGGCGGCGACGTGATGAGCGACAGGGCGCTGTCTATCGACGACGCGGCGGCCAAGAAAAAGTAGCCAGTTATTTCTTTTGCGCCGGCGGGATGAGCATGGTGGTACCCAGCTCAATGTCTTCGCGCTCGAAAAGCTCAAATAGCCTGCGGCGCATTTCGGAGATAACCGACCACTGGTCGGATGGCTGCGTTTTGCCGGAAACGAGGATGCTGACGTTGGTGGCGGTAAATTCGCCGACGGACACGAAGCTTGGGGCCTCGATGATTTTCTTTTTCCATTTTTCCTCTTTGGCAAGTTTTTCGCCGGTGGTATTGATGAGCTCGATTACTTTGTCGATGTCGGTACTCGGCGCCACGCCGATGAAAAAGCGCGCCATGCTGTAGCCCATGGTTTTGTTAATAACGTGCTGTACCATGCCGTTGGGGAAATAGTGCACATTGCCATCGACGTCGCGGATAACCGTGGAACGCGCGCCGATACGTTCGACCGTGCCGCCAAAGCCCTCGATTTCGACGATATCGCCCACGCGGTACTGGTTTTCCGACACGATGAAGACGCCGGAAATGAAATCCTGCACCAGCGACTGCGCGCCAAACCCCAGGGCGACGCCCACTATTCCGGCGCTGGCGAACAGTGGTGCCAGGCTGATGTCGGGGAAGAGAATCCTGAAAAGGCCAAGTGTCGCACCGGTAATGACAATGACTTTCCAGATAGTGGTAAACAGGCCGGAGAGCGTTTTCTGGCGCTTGTCGATGTCTTTGGCGTGCCAGTGGCGGCCGCGGGCCTGGACGGCCTTTTTTACCAGGCGCCCCATGAACATCGAGCCGATGACGTACAGGAAGGCCGCGATAAGTACCGTCGTAAGGATTTTGGCGCCGTTCGTAACGTACCAGTCTGAAAACATTTCCATATGTGGTAGTATAGCATGTTGTAATGACTGTTTTTAGTAACCAGCGGGATGATGCTATTGCCGCCCTCCTCGTGGAGGGCAAAATCGGCGTGCTGCGCACCGACACGCTGTACGGCGTTATCGGCCGCGCGGATAGCCAGGCGGCGGTCGAGCGGATTTACGAGGTAAAGGGCCGCACGCCGACCAAGTCGCCGATTGTGCTGATAAGCTCGGTAGAGGAGCTGTGGGATACGTACGACGCTGAGACGCTACGGCGGCTCGGCGAGCTGTGGCCGGGCAAAAACAGCGTCATCTTGCCAAGTACGGCTGCGCCGGCGTGGATAACGCGCGGCAACGGATCGGTCGCCTACCGCGTGCCGGGTGACGAAGCCCTGCGTGCCTTTCTAAAAATGACCGGTCCGCTGGCCGCGCCGAGCGCCAACCCTGAGGGCGAGCCACCAGCCATGACTATCGCCGAGGCGCGGGCCTATTTTGGCGATGCGGTCGACTTTTACGTGGACGGCGGCGAGGTAACGGATAGCGCGCCATCAAAGCTGTACCGCTTGCACCAGAGCGGCCTGGAGCGGCTACGATGAGCCGGCAGAACCCGGAAGACTTCATCATCACCCGAAAGCGCAAAAAGTACAAATTCGCGCTGTTTCACAATTCGCCCATCTGTTTTGAGGCGGAGCAATGGCCTGGCGATCTCCGGCCTGAGATTTTGGAGATAGGCGCCGGGACTGGGCTGTTCAGCGTCGCGCTGGCGGAGGCTTATCCTGGTAAGAGCATCGTGGCGGTCGACGTAAAAGCCGACCGGCTGCAGACAGGCGCCCGCGCGGCGGACGATAAAAAACTCGACAATGTGCGTTTTTTGCGGGCCCGCGCCGGGCAGCTGCCGCAGCTTTTTACGCCGGGGACGTTTGAGAAAATCTGGGTGACTTTCCCCGATCCGTTTCCGAAAGACCGCAGCGCCAAGCACCGCCTGACGCACCCGCAGTTCCTGAAAATGTACGCCAGCTTCCTGCAAAAAGGCGGCGCGCTGTATTTTAAGACCGACGCGAAAAATCTTTTCGACTGGAGCTTGGAGCAACTAGTGGCGGAAAAATGGGATATCAAGGAACTGAGCTTCGACCTGCACGAGTCGGACCTGCCGGCGGAATACAAGATAATGACCACGTATGAGACGCGCTATACCGGCGAAGGCTTGAAAATAAACTTCGTCAAAGCCACGCCGCCTGGTAGCATGTGACCGGTGGCGGCTACGAGGCGCGGAGCTTTTCGCGCAGCCAGCCGTCGATGTTGCCGGCGCCCATTACCAGTACGAGCTTGCCGTTTTCGCGGGCACGCTGGATGGCTTGCCAGAGAGCGTCGTCCATCTCGGCGTAATGAACGGCGACTTTGTTGGTGAGGTTTTCGGTGAGTTGCTGTGGCGTGAGGATCGGTAGTGCAGGGTCTTCGCGTGCAAGATATGTCGGTAGCCAGTAGACTTCTTCGGCCAGTTCAAAGCAATCAGTATACCGGGCGCGCATTTCGTGCTGGCGGATGTTTTGGTGCGGCTGGTACACAGCCACGATATGGTCGGAAAGCTCGTGCGCCATCTGCAGCGTGGCGGCGATTTCGGTAGGGTGGACGGCGTAGTCGGTGTAGAGGTTGTCGGCCAGGCGTTCGAAGCGGCGGGCGGAACCGGGGAACTCTTCGAGGATCCCGACCGCTTTTTCGCGCGGGGCGAGCTGTAAATATTCGGCGGCCTTGACGGCAAGCGTGGCATTTCTGCGGTTGTGCGCGCCGGCGATTTTCGCGTCGATTGCTTCGTCGTCGCTTAAGATCCATGCGCTTGGCTCCTGGAGCGCCAGTTTGTCAGCGTCGCGCCGCCACATGACCGTCATGTCTGACTGGCCGATGAACTCGCCAAACGCGGCCTGGTAATCGGCTTCGCTGGGGTAGATATC
>CBIMUR010000105.1:0-3065 GCA_966247155.1 uncultured bacterium | reverse complement strand
GGGGTAGTACCACCGTTTGAACCGGCGATGTCCGCGCCAGGAATAGCCTTGATGGTACCGTCCGCGTTGACAATCGTTGAAAAGTCATCGCTATCAACCTCAACGGCACCGTTGTTCGTGATATTCAGGTCGCTTGTGGTCTCGCTGTCACCATTGCGAGCACCGCTCGTCCAACCATTATCACCAGGCGCTAAACAGTCACCTGCCGATTTTGTACAGTACTGGAACGTCATCGTATTTACCGTAGCGCCAGAACTCACCTTGAAATCAAAGTAGTTACCAGTTTTCTGGCCGTTCGCACCACTGTTTGGCGGTGCATAGGTGGTATTACCCGACCCGTCCTTGTAGTCCCAACCCGGAGCCGAGCTGGATAGCGTCAAGCTACGGTCGGTCAGCGGATTCAACGCATCCGCGAACGCCGACGACGCCGGGAGCACAGCTGCCGCCACCATGGCAAACACGGCGACAAGCGGCGTCCCACGCCGAGCAATTGATTTGAGTGTATACATTTTTGTATATCTCCTTTTTGTTTTATATTTATTCCCTTTACAGGGGGTACACGCGAATTTTACCATGAGCGGCATGTTGAATGCAACGAGTTATCCACAACATTTTGCATATTTTCACTTTTTTGTAAGTTTTGCAGTATATAGAGACATTACTGCTATACTAAAAGCACTTATGGAACAACCTACCGAACCCGCCGAGACGCCCACTACCCATAAAAAGGAGCTGGTCGTTGGCGTGGCCGTCGTACTTGTCATTTTGGCAGCTATTGCCGCTATTGCGCTGTTCGTCTATAACAGCGGGCCGAAAATCGTCTACCAGCCTGTCGAAGCCTGCGATTTGTTTACCCCGGCCGAAGCACGAGATTTAATAGGTGGCCAGGTCATTGGCGCCAACGCGAAAAAGCCTGTCATTTCAGATAACGTCGCCACTAGCAAATGCAGCTACACCGACGATAATATCGATGGCAACAAAATGATCGTTGCGGCAGTTGCCGTGCGCTCTGGCATCAACGACAAAGGCGTGCAGCAAAACAAAACCGAATTTTCCAGCGGCCGGCCAAGCAAAAACACCGAAGACGTAAAAGGCGTGGGCGAAAAGGCCTACTTCAACAAAGAGCTGGGGCAGCTAAACGTACTCGACGGCCGCAAGTGGATCATCCTTAGCTACGGCGTAGGCTCGACGCCCCAGGCAAACACCGTGGAAAAAGCCAAGCAGCTGGCGGAAAAAGTTCTGCGCTAGTACACGGGTATCACCACCGCCGAAAACTCGCCGGTGTAGTGGCCGGCCGGCGTACTATCGGATACGTTGACAATCATGCTGATGGTGTAATCGGTGCGGCCGGATTCGGTTTCGCTGTGCGCCACCACGTCGCCGTCGGAGTACATGAATTTATTGGCCGTTTTGTAATCGTCATTCACGACGCCAAAGCTGGTGTCGCCAGAGGGGACCTGCACCGGGTTGGCACCGACGGCCGGTAGTGTATTGGCCGCCAGGTTGATGCCGAACTGCTCGGTGCCCGGCGTGGAGGCGGTGGGGGTACTGGGGGTGCCGAGCGTGTGGCTGCCGTACTTTGGCGGTGCGCCGACTATTTGCATGATGTAGCCGCCACTGAGGTAGCTACGCACGCGGACGGTAGTGGTTTTGGAAGACGTAGCGTCGGTGCGGAGGATGCCAAGATTCGACACGCCCGGATCGACGATGACCTCGAGCAGCGGCTCGCTATCGGTAAGGGTGCCGAACTGTGCCGTGGTCGCGCCGGGGCTCTTGCTTTTGCTGGCAGACATATCGCCTATAGATGCGCGGGCGCAATATTGGCCGGAGCAGCTTTCGGTGTTGGACATGGCGCCAAATTCGGTTTCGGTGACCTGGTAATGGTCGGAACTAGAGGTTACGGCAAACACGTCACTGGCGTATCCGCCAGCGGCAAGTGCCACTAAAAGCAGCATCAGTTTCACGTATCCCCACGGCTTTCGTTCTCGCATAAGCTTTATGTGTATTATCGCCTACGGAGCACAAAAACACAACTGGCGCCGGGCGGCCAAGTATAGTAAGCTAGAGGTAAACATAACCATAAAACGCCATGGAACCAGACAAAAAAACCGAAAACCAGGATAGTGAACAGCCAAACGGCGAACAGCAAGCGCCAGCCGATGCCCTGAGCCGCACGCCAGAAGACCTGGAGGAAGAACAGGCCAAGCAGGCGGCCAATGAAGCCGATGCCGTCATAGACGGCCAGCCCGAGAAAAAGCTTTCGCCTCTCAAGCGGTTTTTCCGCAAGGTAAACCTGTATTTCCTGCTTTTCGTCCTGATTGTGGTGGGGGCTGGCGCGTATATGATTGTCAGCTATCTCAATAGCCAGAAGCCCACGCCAGAAGCTGCCGTTGCTAGCCAGGAGCTGACAGAGAAGGCGCTGAAACAGCTGGCCAACACCGACGCCACGGTAGGCGACACGTCGCAGACGCTCACTATTCAGGGTAATGCCGTGATTGCCGGGCAAACCCTGATGCGCGGCGACCTGAACGTGGCCGGCGATTTCCAGACGGGCGGCAGCATACAGGGGCCTACCCTTACCATTTCGGGCAAATCTACCCTCGGCGAAACCCAAATAAACAGCCTGCAGGTGGCCCAGGACACCGCCGTGCAGGGCAGCACCACGCTGCGCGACCTGAACGTGGCCGGCTCGGCATCGTTTAGCGGCGCTATTACAGCCTCGCGGATTACCGCCACGCAGCTGGTACTGAGCGGCAGCGGCTCGCTACAGGTACCCAACCACATCGGCTTTACCGGCCCGACGCCAAGCCGCAGCATCAACGCCAGCGTACTAGGCCGCGGCGGCTCTACCTCACTGAACGGCTCGGACACGTCGGGAACGGTAAACGTAAACACCGGCAGCGGCACGTCGGCGGGGTGTTTCGTGCAGATAAAATTCCACCAGCCGTATGCTAAGCAGCCGCACGTTATTATCAGCCCGGTCGGCGCGGGCGCTGGCAAAACCCAGTATTACGTCACCCGCACCACCACCGGCTTTAGCATTTGCGCCGCTGCCCCGGCACCAG
>CBIMUR010000104.1:0-3068 GCA_966247155.1 uncultured bacterium | reverse complement strand
TACTCCCCGGCACGTACCAGGCGCGGCGCATATGGCCGCCGGCTACGCGCGCGTCAGTGGCAAGCCGGGCGTCGTGCTCGTCACTAGCGGGCCGGGCGTGGGCAATATCATCACCGGGCTGATGACCGCGCACATGGACAGCGTGCCGCTGGTCGTGCTAAGCGGCCAGCAAATCACCGCCATGCTGGGGCGCGACGCCTTCCAGGAGGCTGACACGTTCAATCTCAGCATGCCGGTTACCAAGCACAACTACCTGGTGCAAAATACCAATGACATTCCAAGCGTGGTGAACGAAGCGTTCGAAACGGCCGCAAGCGGACGTCCTGGCCCGGTACTCATTGACCTGCCCAAAGACATGACTGCGGGCGACTTTTCAGGGGTACTAAACACGCCAAGCCGCCAGAAAAAACGAGCAGCTGCCATTGACGTGAAAGCCGTGGCAAAAACCGCCGGGCTGCTAAAAAATGCCGAACGCCCGGTCATTCTCGCCGGCCACGGCGTACTGATAGCGCGTGCCGAGCACGAACTGCACTCCGCCGCCAAGCAGTTCGGCGCGCCGGTCGTCACGACGCTGCTTGGCAAAGGCGCGGTCGATGAGACCAGCGACCTTTCGCTCGGCATGCTGGGGATGCACGGCACGGCGTACGCCAACAAAGCGGTCGCGGAAGCCGACCTGATCGTGAATATTGGGTCGCGGTTCGACGACAGGATCGTGGGCGACGCAGCCGATTTTTGCAAAAACAAGACCATCGTGCACGTGGACATCGACGAGGCAGAATTTGGCAAAATGGTCACGCCTGACATGGCGGTCCATGCGGATGCGAAAGCGTTCCTGGGCGCGCTCGCCGCCACGAAGGAAACCGCGGCACACAGCGCTTGGCGTAAACACGTCGCTGCTTACAAAAAACAGTTTCCGCTTCGTTATAACGCCACGGGCGGGCTTACCCAGCAGCAAATCATCGACACTGTCATGCGCCAAACGGACGGCAAAGCGGTCGTTACCACCGACGTGGGCCAGCACCAAATGTGGGCGGCGCAGTTTTACCGCGTAAAACGCGCGAACGCGTGGGTAAGCTCGGGCGGAGCAGGGACGATGGGTTTTGGGCTGCCTAGCGCGATCGGGGCGCAATTTGCCGCACCGAAAGAACAGGTAGTCTCATTCGTGGGCGACGGCGGCTTCCAAATGACGCTGTACGAACTCGCCACGGCCGCTATCCACAAACTGCCGGTGAAAATTTTCGTACTAAACAACCACTACCTCGGCATGGTACGCCAATGGCAAGAACTGTTTTATGACAACCGGCTGAGCGGCGTCGACCTGGTGGGAAACCCCGATTTCGTAAAGCTGGCCGAAAGCTACGGCGTCAAAGCCATCAATATTGAAACGCCGGCCGAGGCGGAGGTAAAAATCGCCGAAGCGCTAGCGTACAACGACGGCCCGGTCGTTATTAACTGCGAGGTCGTAAAAACCGACAACGTCTACCCAATGATCCCGGCCGGACGCGGCTACGGCCACATGTTGCTAACGGCACCGGATACAAAACTTGAAAAACCAACGGGGAGCACCTGACATGAAAAAAGAACACGACCACACATACACGTTGGTACTTGAGGTAAAAAACAACCCTGGCGTTTTGGTACGGTGCGCACAAGTATTTGGCCGGCGCGGTCATACTATTGAGACGCTGCACGTAGCCGCCGCAAGCGACGCGCAGTCCCACATGACCATCACCGCGTTCGGAAAACCTGATGCAATCCACCAAATCACCATGCAATTAAAAAAACTCGTCGACGTTTTGAGCGTGACAGCAAAGGAGGAAAACTAATGGCAAAAACATACGGACCATACACGCCGGTACGGAAAAGCGGCGGCTTCCTGTTCGTTTCGGGGCAGGTCGGGCTCGACCCGGAAACAGAAGCCGCGCCGGAAGGCGTGAGCGCGCAAACCACCCAGGCGCTAAAAAACATGCAAGCGGTTTTAGAAACGGCCGGCGCGTCACTGGGAGACGTGGTGAAAACGACGGTTTTTCTTACCGACATTGAAAGCTATGCCGCCATGAACGAAGCCTACGCGCAGTCGTTTCCGGAGCCGCGGCCAGCCCGTAGTGCCGTGGCTGTCCGTGAATTGCCGCGCGTGCCGGGCGGCACATTGCTGGTAGAAATCGAAGCCGTCGCGGAAGCAAAAAACGTATGAGCCCGCTGGTTATCGACGACACCGTCAAGGCCGTACTCACTTCACAAGTGTACGACGTAGCCGTAAAAACGCCGCTGGAGCGTGCGGCGAAAGCCAGCCTGCTGGCCGGGCACGACATCTATTTAAAGCGTGAGGATTTGCAGCCGGTACATAGCTTTAAGCTGCGCGGCGCGTACAATAAAATCGCCCAGCTCACGGACGAAGAGAAGGCAAAGGGCGTGATTGCGGCGAGCGCCGGCAACCATGCGCAGGGCGTGGCACTTTCTGCTAAAAAACTCGGCATCGACGCGCTTATCGTCATGCCCAAAACCACGCCGGCTATCAAAATCGACGCCGTCAAAAGCTATGGAGCGGCAGTAGAACTGGCAGGCGACAACTACTCTGAGGCCGCCGACTACTGCAAAAAACGCATGGCAGAAACCGGCCGCACGTATATCCATCCGTTCGACGACCCGCTGGTAATTGCCGGGCAGGGAACTATCGGCCGCGAGGTACTGGAACAGCTGCCGGGCGCCACGCATATTTTCGTGCCGGTGGGCGGCGGCGGGCTGATCGCCGGCATCGCCAGCTACGTAAAGACGCTGAGACCAGACGTAAAAATCATCAGCGTCGAGCCGGAAGACAGCAACGCCCTGCAGGCGAGCATTACAATGAAAGAGCGTGTTACGCTGCCGCACGTGGGTATTTTTGCCGATGGCGTCGCGGTCAAGCAAATCGGCGGCCGTACGTTCGCGATCGCGCGGGACAAGGTAGACGATTACGTGACCGTGAGTACCGACCAGTTATGCGCGGCGATAAAAAGCATTTTCGAAGACACACGCAGCATCGTTGAGCCGGCCGGAGCGCTGGCACTCGCCGGCATTTTACAGTACAA
>CBIMUR010000103.1:0-3099 GCA_966247155.1 uncultured bacterium | reverse complement strand
CGGCGTGGGGCTGTTCCTTGCGAAGAAGGTGATAGACGCCCATGGTGGCAGCGTTATATTCGAGTCGCAAGAGGGCGAGGGAAGTACGTTTGGCTTCCGCTTGCCGGTGAAAAAGCTAAGCGTTGCCCCCGAAGAGACTAAAGAGCTCGATAACAAGTAACGCGATAGCGAAGACAACGCCTGCCGCGATGGCGACGGGCTTTGCGACGCGCTTTTTCTCGAACCACCACTGCTGCGCCCGGTTGCGCTTGACGGCGCTGATGCGCGTGACGGTGGGACGCGCGGCCGCGGCGTCTTTGCCGGTGTAGGCTTTGTTCCGTTTCTTCTTTTGTTTCGCCATAATATACATAGTATACCAAAAACCACCCCTGTTTTAAATGGGGTGGTTTTGCTGAGGCTTTGCGCTTCAGGGAGGTGAGCGGTCAGTCTCTAGTTGAGGGCGCGGCGGCTGGCAATGTAGTAGCCAACTGATGCGATGAGTGAGCCGGCACCGAGGAGGGCAACCAGGCCGTCCGTCATACCGGTGTGCGGCAGTTCCTTCGGCATTACTGGCTTGCAGTAGTTGTTCTTTTCGCTAGGAACGCACTCGTTGCATTTTTCGCTGCCCATCGGGACGCCTGGCTTACACTCTTCGTTGCACTTTTCGTCGCCGACCGGGACGCCAGGCTTACATTCTTCTACCGGTGGCTGGCAGGCCTCGTCACCAACAGGTTTGTAGTCGCCTTCTTTTGCCTTTGGAACCGTGATGGTTTCGCCGGTTTCAGGGTTACATACCTCGACGGGCTGGCAAGCTTCGTCGCCGACCGGCTTGTATTTGTTTTCGTCTTTTTTGTCGACGGTGATGACTTCGCCGGTCTCTGGGTTACAGACTTTTACCGGTTGGCAGGCGATGTCGCCGACAGGCTTGTAGTTATCTTGCTCGTCTTCGTTGACCGTGATGATCTCGCCGGTTTCCGGGTTACATACCGGTACCTTGTTTGGCGGGGTGACGGTGAAGTTGTCTTCGCAGGCTGGGCTGGTGGCGGTCTTCGTTTGGCCGTTAACGATGAAGTTGGCTTTCGCCTGGATGGTGTGATTGCCGGTGGCTTGCTTGGCGTCGTAGGTAGTGGTGGCGGGGCCGTTGAAGCTCATGACGCCGATTTCGTTGTGGATGGTGTAGGTAACGTCCTTGAACGTGGCGTGCTTGGCCGTGTAGCTGGTAGTGATCTTGAAGTGCGTGCGGTCGATAGGGGTGACCGTGAGCGCGGTACATGCGTACTCTGGGACTTCTGGGATCTTCTCTACTTCGAAGTTCGCTTTACAGCTGGCGCTTTCTGCGGTCTTGTCGCCCTGGCCCTCGACGGCGAAGGTAACGATGGCGCGGACGCTGTATTTGCCCTCGGTCGTGCGGCTGTACGGGGAAGTCTTGCTGGTGGCGTCGAAGCGCTGGACTTCCTGGCCGTTTTCGTTCGAGATAACGTAGGTGACTTTCTTGAATGTCGCGTACTTTTCGCTGGTAGCGGTGGTGAACGTGAAGTTCGTGCGGTCGATCTTCTTGGCAGTCAGGCCGGTACATGCGTATTCCGGAACCTTCGGCTGTTCTTTTACGGTGAACGGCGCGCTACATTTGCTGGACTCACTGGTCGTTTTCGTCCCTTGGTCTTGTACGCTGAAGGAAACGACGGCCTTGATGGTGTAGTTGCCCGGCGTGTTCTGGGTGTAGCGGTAGGAGGTGCCGGCCGTTTTGCTTTCAACTTTTTTGCCGTCTTTGTAGACGTTGTAGGTAACGCTCTTGACGCTGGCGCGGTACTGGCTGGTGGTCGTCTTGAGGTCGAAGCGGGTGCGGTCGACGGCGACGGCTTTCAGCGAGGTACAGGCGTAAGCCGGCTTTGGTTTAGGGTGGGCCTTTACGGCGTTGCCGCAAGAGGTAAGGATAGCTGCCTGGAATTCGCCGTATTTGTTGAAGTAGACGAATGCCGAGATGGCGTTAGAGCCGAAGCTGACGCTTGGCTTGCGCTCGTAGAACGTGTGGCCGCCATAGCTTTTCTTGGTGCTGCCCTTCATGTAGTGGCGGCCGACGGTGACGCTGCCGGTGGCAACGACTTTGCCGCCAACGACGACGTCGCCGTTCTTGCGGACTTCACCCTTGACGGCGCCAGTAAGGTTGCTGGTAGGCACGCCGAAGGCTTTGTACAGTTCCGGCACGCCGGTTTTGCTGTTGGCTTTATATTTGCGGACAAGCTCGTTGGTGTCACAAGCGCCGCCGCGCATAACGGCGTTGCTGTCGTTGTCGCGCTTACAGTTACCAAAATCGGCAGCGGCATGCGTTGCTGTCTGTATTGCGAAAAATGCAAACACGCCAACTACAAGAGCGGCCAATCCTGGGATCATCTTTAATATACGTTGTTTCATAGCACTCCTCCCAAAGTTTGCTAGACATGTTCCGTTAACTATTAAAGCACATATGAATAATAAAGTCAAGCAATAATAAATAAGTTTGTCAAATATACAAAAATATGTTGCTTATGCTTATTAAAAATACAACGTATTCTGGGGGATTTCTCTTGTGATTTTGGAAAAATAAGTGTTAAATGATGGCATCGACGACGCGGATAGGCTCCGCGCCCAACTAACATAAGGAAGGGATCGCGTTCGACGTACCTTGTTGCCTAGTAGAATGAGGACCGGCGTGAAACCACGGAAGCGTACCGTTTCTACGGTGCATGATGGGGCGTACGGCCGCGAAACGCTCGAGGATTACCTGGGTGAAGGTGAGTTCGTCGAGGCGATGTCGGCCGTCCGGTGGCGTGTGATCCGCGTGTTCGCCGAGGCTCGCTCCGCACCTGGCAAGCACGCGACCCCAGGGTACGTGGCTGGCCTCGAAGAGCGGCTGGGCGCCCTGGCGGCCTACGTGCAGCGGGCCATGACCGTGAAGGCGATGGAAAAGGTCTTCGCGGCCGACGATCTGCCGGCTCGCTTGCGTAGCTTGCACCCGCCGCAGGTGCAAGCGGGCATTGTACGCCGCGTGCACTACGAGCTCATTGTGCGGCAGCTGCTAATACTGCGCGAGGAGCACGATATCTGGTATGAAGGGGGCGACTGGTGTATGCCTCCGACCGT
>CBIMUR010000102.1:0-3102 GCA_966247155.1 uncultured bacterium | reverse complement strand
CGCCTCTGGTGCAACAGGTTTGGAGGATTTATTTTGAGGCATCAGAGTGGTATAATAGCGAAGATACCAATGCCGCTGTAGCTCAGCTGGTAGAGCGGCGCTTTCGTAAAGCGTAGGTCACCGGTTCAAATCCGGTCAGCGGCTCCATACGCGATACGCGGGTATCGTATAGTGGTTAATATGCAACCTTCCCAAGGTTGAGCGCAGAGTTCGATTCTCTGTACCCGCACCAAGAAATGTTATGAAAACGACTATCATCACCTCTATAAAATCGGTATTTTCCGACCGCCTCGCCGCGGCACTGGTGATAGCGCTGATTTTGCTCTCAATAGGGCTTTGCGCCTATGTGGGCGTGTCGCTTCGGCCAAGCGACTTGCAGGTGGCGGTGCACTACACGGCGTTTGGTGACACGAGCTTTTACAGGGACAAATGGTATTATCTGATAACGCTGATCGGCTTCGGCCTGATCGTTGCTACCGTCCACACGGCGCTTGTTGTGAAGTTGTACACGCAGGGGCGCCGCCAAATAGCGCTACTTTTTGCCTGGCTGAGCCTGCTGATTATCGTCATCGCTTTTCTCATAGCGAACGCCATCTTAAAGATTGCCTTTTTGTAGTCTATGGTAGACCTCGAACTTCCGCTTGGCAAACGCACGAAGCTCTACCGTTTTTTCGAGATGCTGCCGGCGATTCTCAGCTACGGCATGCTGGTACTGCTGCTGGTCCTATCGTTTTTCAGCCCGCTGGCGGCAGCGGTGTATTTGCTGCTGCTTATTATTACCGTGCTGGTAAAGGCGGTTGGTATCGCCAAGCACACCATTAGCGGGCGCGACCGGCTCAACAGGGCGCAAAACGTCGACTGGCACGCGCGGCTGGGCCAGCTGGAAGACCCGGTGAAAAGCTACCAAAAAGAAAAGAACGCCCGGTCGTCGGGTTTTGGGTTTGAGGCGCACAAAGACAATTTGCGCCGCATGGCGGCTGACCCGGCGGCGTTTCCGAAGCCGTCGCAGCTCTACAACGCGGTGATTATCGCGGCGTACAATGAACTGTATGAGGTGATCGAGCCGACGATCCAGTCGCTGGCCGACACCACGTACGACAACAACAAGCTCATCATCGTGCTGACATACGAAGAGCGTGGCGGTCCGGAAATAAAGAAAACTGCCCATGCCTTGCAGAAGAAATTTGGCAAGACGTTCCACTCGTTCCAGCTGGTCGAACACCCGAAAGATTTGCCAAACGAGGTAGTGGGAAAGGGCGGAAACATCACCTATGCCGGGTTCTTCCTAAAGGGTTGGTTGAAAGAGCGGGGTATCGCGTACGAAGACGTCATGGTTACCACGCTCGACAGCGACAACCGCCCGCACGCCACGTATTTTGATTACGTCACGTACGAATACATCGTGCACGAAGACCGCCAGCACCTCGCTTACCAGCCAGTATCGCTGTTTCTCAACAATATCTGGGACGCGCCGGCACCGATGCGCGTGGTGGCGACGGGTAACTCGTTTTGGAATATTATCAGCTCGATGCGGCCGCACACGTTACGCAATTTTGCGTCGCATTCCCAGCCCATGCAGGCGCTGGTGGGGATGGATTTTTGGAGCAAGCGGTCGATCGTGGAAGATGGCCATCAGTATTGGCGCAGCTATTTTTACTTCGGCGGCAACTACGCCGTCACGCCGATTTACGTGCCGATCTACCAAGATGCCGTGCTCAGCGATACTTACCGCAAAACGCTGAAGGCGCAGTTTATCCAGCTGCGGCGCTGGGCCTACGGCGCGTCGGACATTCCGTACGTGGCGACACGGATTTTTACGAAAAAGCGCAACGTGCCGCTTTGGGGCGGGCTAGCGCGGTTGATCCGCCTGATAGACGGGCATGTGACGCTCGCGGCCATTTCTATATTGGTCGCGGTGGGTGGCTGGGTGCCGCTGCTGGTTAATAGCGAAGCCGCGCGGGACATATCGGCCCACCAGCTGCCAGAGGTGATTAGTCACGTGCAACAGGTCGCGATGATCGGCCTTCTGATTACTGTGTTCATGGGCTTTAAGATGCTGCCGCCGCGCCCGGCCCGCTACAAGCGCCGCCGTACGCTGTGGATGCTGCTGCAGTGGGGGCTGATGCCGGTGACGGCCATCGTGTATAGCGCGGCGTCGGCGTTCAACGCGCAAACGCATCTCTTGCTTGGTAAATATCTTGATAAGTTCGATGTTACGGAGAAGGCGACGGCCGCTTCGGTTGAGCGTGCCCGCCAAGAGAAGGCCGCCCGCGCCGCCGCAAAGAAGAAATAAGCCGGTGCCTGGCCGCATATTGCACGGCTGCCAGCTCATCGAACTTTTTTAATACGTCGTGGGTCGTTGCCGCGATATCTTCTGGCGTGATGACCTCGCGCTGGCTGGAGAGCGTATCCTCGACCGTTTGCGCCAGCCACAGCGCGTTGTATTCTGCTTCTTTGGGTGTGTGGGTAAATGCTTGGGAAATGCTGATGATGAGCTTGCCAAGGTTGAACGTGCCGGTTTTGCCACCGGGAAGGTGAACCGGCTTGTTGTCGGCTAGCGAGGGGCGCTCGTAGGTAGTAAAGGTAATACCGCAGTTCTTACAGGTACGCCGCCGCCAGATGTGCGGTTGTTTCTTATGCGGCCGCGAGTTGGTAACGCTCGTATCGTTATTGAAGCAATTTATGCAAAACATGTCTATATATTGACATACCGCAAGAAAAAATACTAGTGGAAAACCATAAGAAAAATGGGGGATAAAAACCGCCCTCGGCGAGGAGCCAAGGGCGGAATCTTTAGTTACAACGAAAGCGGCTACGACTTGTGCGTCCGAATACGAACGGCTTTCTTAGCATCTTTCCATGAAACGTCGTATTCAAATGCCAGTCGTGTTTGTTCGAGTTTTGATGGTGATATATTCGTATCTTTACCCATGTGTTTATGTTAGCATAAATATAATCATAAGTCAAGCATGAGTATATTCACCAATATATCATATACGAAATAGAAAGGGGTTTTATGGAGCAAAACCACACGTGGAAAACTTTTCATACGTGTGGTAAAGCTGCAGGGAGGTTGCTGCTCGGCCTGCTATAATTTCGACA
>CBIMUR010000101.1:0-3109 GCA_966247155.1 uncultured bacterium | reverse complement strand
CCCGCAGCTGCTCGCGCCCGTGACGAGCGAAGAGGAAAGCCAGCTGCTGCGTTGCATCGTGGCGGGGCAGATCGACCAGCTGTGGGTGATAGACGAACGAAATAATGCCACGCACGTGTTCACCAAAACCCAGCGCGAGCTTTCCAGCAGTACCGTAGTGAAAAACCCACGACTGGTGGCTGGCACGCCGTTTGACCTGCAGGTGCCGACCCGCAGCGGTAGCCTGGAAACGCTGCATTTGGTGCAGGGAATCACGGCGGTAAATACCGACTGGCTGCTCGAGCTGGCGCCGCATCTTTTTGAAACGCGCCGCAGCAAAACGTTTTACGACCCGCGCCTGGGCAGCGTGGCGACGCGCCAATTGGTACGATTTGGCGGGCGCGTGCTGGAGGGCGCCAGCCAGCCGGTAACGGAAAACACGCCCAAAAACCGCCGGCTGTTCAGCGAGGCGTTTGCCGCCTGGGCCTACGAACAGCTGGAGCGCGAGCGCCGCGGGCTAAAATACCACCACACCAAACGTATTCCGCCGGTGCCGCTAAAACAGCTGCAACACCAGGTAAAAGCCATTGCCGGGCACGTTATTTCATTGGATGAGCTGAACGCGAAACAGCGCGCCGAACTGCTAGGTTTAGCACAGCTTCACACGCATCTCGGTACTGATTTTATGAACAGCCTCGCGAAAACCCACCACCACGAACGTCACGAGCACCGCTATGAAAAACGCCACCGCGGCTGGCAACCGCGCCACAAGCGCCGCTACGAGCGCTAGCTGTCGGCACGCGAAATATCGCGCGCGACCATTTCTTTTCGCAGCCACATCCTATCGGCCACGGCCAGCTCGCCCGTAAACGTGACGCCCAGCAGCTCGGCGACCCATTCCTGCAGCTTCGGGCCGGCGCAAATAAAATAGCTTTTGCCCTCGCTAATGGAAATGATATTAATAAACCACTCGCTGCTATCGGCCTCAAATGATGTCACGAGCGCTTCTTGGTGGCGCTGCAACAACTCGCGCGCGTCCCACACGGCCAGCTGCCCGACGGTCAGACTGGCAATGCGGCTGACGAATTCACCCACTTGCTTGGTGTCGTTTTTAACGGCCCGTACCGGGTCGGCGCTGATGCTGCGCTGGATCTCGCCAAAGTACCGCGCCGGCCAATCTTCGGGCAACTCAGCGTATTTTGCCAGTTCGTCATAGGCGTGCCGGTCGCGCTTGGTGGTAATTTTGGCACCGAAATTCAGCGTGTTGTCCAGGATCCCGCTCATCAGGAGGCCGGCGCTTTCCTTACTGATTTCGGCGAGTTTCCCGGCCTTCTCCCACCGCTCGAATACCTGCGTGCAGGCGGCGCCTACCAGTTCTATGTCCGCCTTTTTGCCAATGAGGTTCTGCCAATATTCTTCGTAGCCCATGTGGTGGTCAATCACTTCGTCGACGCGGTTTAGCTCGACGAAACTGTCGATGAACTGCGGCGCCGACGTGTCGACGAGCGTGAACGTATCTTCGGGCGACGCGGCGTACGCGTTGGAGAACGCCACTTTCCACTGCCGCAGCGACGGCGGGATGCTTTCATTGAGCGGCGCGGTCGAGACCGCTTGGGCGTTGATACCTTGCAAATTAAGCAGCTCGGCGTAGGCAACGATACCGGCGTACGCGTCGATATCCAGGTAGCCAGCCCCAGCGGTAATGATTCTCATAAATAGTAGTATACCACCAGCCGCGCGGAAGGGGGGTATTTAGGCAAAGGGTAGCGTAAGCGGTACAATAGAAAGAGGAAATAACCGAAGGGAGGGAGCATGGGACACAAGCAAATACCCTTAAAGGCACTGGCGCTGACGTGTAGCTTGAAGCCGTCACCGGCAGAGTCGTCGGCGGAAAAGATGGCGGCGGAAATCGCGAACGAGATGGCGCAGTACGGCGTGGAAACGAGCATCATCCGCGCGGTCGACTACGACATAAAACCGGGCGTAAAGACCGACATGGGTGATGGCGACGCCTGGCCTCAGCTGCGCCAGAAAATGCTCGAAGCCGACATTTTCATCTTGGCAACGCCCACGTGGGTGGGGCATATGTCGAGCGTGGCGCAGCGGATTATCGAGCGGCTGGATGCCGAGCTGTCGGAAACGGACGAGGCGGGGCGACTACTTACCTTCAGCAAAGTCGGGGCAGCGGCCGTAGTGGGCAACGAAGATGGCGCGCACAAGATCGTGGCCGACGTGTTCCAGTCGCTCAGCGACGTGGGCTTCACCATCCCCGCCAGCGGGTCGGTGTATTGGAACGGCGAGGCCATGCATAAGACCGACTACAAAGACCTGGACACGACGCCGGAAAAGGTCGTGACATCCATCAAGACCCTGGCCGTCAATGCCGTTCACCTGGCGCGGCTGCTAAAGGAATCGCAGTATCCGCCCGCCAGCTAACGCCGTGCTTGCATAGGATGATATCATAGAAGCATGATCACGTATTTACGCTCAACCCACTACCGCCCGGCCATAAAAGTCCGCACCACATTGCAGCCGGGCAGCTGGGTGCGTGCCGAACGCCCCGGCGACGACGAGTTTAACGAGCTGGTGGCACTCGGGGTCGACCAAGACGTGCTGCTGGACGCGCTCGACCCACACGAGATTCCGCGCGTGGAGCAAGAGGAAGACTGGACGTATTTCATTACCCGTTTGCCAGATACCGACGATGATTTCAACGATTTCACCACGCCCATCCTCTTTGCGATGGGCCGTGAGTACGTCGTGACGGTCAGCCGCGACCCGCTGGGCCGGCTGTGGCAGCCGTTCATCGACAAGACCGAAGCGCCCACCACACAGCAGACCCGGCTGTTCATGCTGATGATGGACGCCATTGTCCGCCAGTACCAAACCCGTGTCGGGTCGATTAACCGCCTGATGCGCGCCGCGACCGTGGACGTGACCAAGCTGCGCGCCAAGGACATTTCGGTGTTCGTGGACTACGAGCGCCGGCTCAATGATTACCTCGACGCGCTTATTCCCACCAACACCGCGCTGGAAAAGCTGCTGGGCGGCAAGCTGTTGCGCCTGTACGAGGATGACCGCGACCTGGTCGAAGACCTCTCCATCGACCTTGAGCAGCAGATCGCCCGCT
>CBIMUR010000100.1:0-3110 GCA_966247155.1 uncultured bacterium | reverse complement strand
TCTTCTTGGGCGGGCCTATGAAGGACGTGAAAAAAGCCGGGCACTCGAAAATCGCCAAAAACGCGATAAAGCAAATCAAAAAGCATGATATCGACATCGCCGCCATTCTGGAGCCGCTAGTTAAACGCGACGACCTGTTCTTTTGGGATTTCCACGACGTACGCTCTGAAAGGTGGCGGACAAAGCACGTCGTACTGCTGGGCGACGCGGCCGACGGCTTCCTGCCCACCGCCGGCATCGGCGCGTCCATGGCGATGGATTCGGCCGCCGCGCTGAACGACGAGCTTTCCCGTACCGACCTAAAGCACCTGGAATTCGCCCTGCGCCTGTATGAAAACCGCCAGAAAAAGCGCGTTATCATGGCGCAAGATAATTCGCGCACGCTGGGCAACCTGATGTTCCTAAAAAACCCGCTCCTTTCATGGGTGCGCAACCGCGTGCTGCGGTTTTACACGATCGACATGTTCTTAAAGGACATAAAGAAAGTGATGGAAGGAAAATAAGCCTAAAAATCCACCCCGCCACTATAGCGGGGTGGATTTTGATTGACCGGCTTACCGGCGCCCGGCCTTCCGCCGGAATGCCCAGGCAATCCACACGAACGACACCAGTAAAATCAACGCGCACCATCCCAGCGAAAGCCACACGTTATTATGAACCGGCGCGTTCATCAGCAGCCCGCGGATCGACTCGATCAGCGGCGTTATGGGCTGGTGCTGGGCAAACCCTTGCAGCCAGGACGGCATGGTGTTGGTCGGAACGAAGGCGCTGGAAACATACGGCAGAAACAGCAGTATAAACCCGTACCCGTTCGCCGCCGACGGCGTGGAGGCCACCAGGCCAATGGCGGCAAACAAGCACGTAAACGTGAAGATAAAAAGCGAAATGAGCCCGACAGCGCCCAGCCATCCGGAAAGCCCGGCAGACGGGTCAAACCCAACAAGCAATGCCACGCCAAACACCAGCGCCGTCGCCACCAGGTTACGCACGACGCTGGCAACGACATGCCCGGTGATCACGCTCGCGCTCTTGATCGGCATCGTCCTGAAGCGGTCAATGATACCGTTGGTCATGTCCTGCGCTATGCCCACCGCCGTGTTGGCAGAGCCAAAACCGGCGCAAATAAACACGATGCCCGGCACGACGTAATTGACGTAGCCGCCTCCCGCATCAAGCGCCCCGCCAAATACGAACGTAAACAGCAGCATCAGGATGATAGGCAGCATGATCGCCATGATCAGATCTTCCGGGTTACGGAGGCTCAGCCGGATGCTCCGAGCTATAAACACCGCGTTTGTGGTAACAAACGACGCTTTTTTTGCTTCTGTCGCGAGCGAAATCATTGGGAAACCTCCATCTTTTTATCCGTTACGTTCATGAACACGTCGTCCATGGTTGGCTTGCGTATGCTAACGCGCGAGTCTTTTGGCAAGGAACGCGCTATTTCGTCGACCGCTTTTTTCAGGCCGTGCACGCTGCCGTCAGTCGCAATTTCACGAATGACCTCACCGTTCGTGCCGCGTACCTCAACGACCTCGCCACTGAGCCGGGATTTTAACTGCGCCGCGCTACCCTCAGCCACGACCCGTCCTTCGTTGATAATCGCGATCACATCCGCCAGCTGGTCGGCTTCTTCCAAGTATTGGGTTGTTAAAAAGATGGTCACCCCCTGCGTCGCGAGATTTTGGATGTACGTCCAAAGTGCCCGCCTGCTTCGGGTGTCGAGGCCGGTCGTCGGCTCGTCTAAAAACAGCACCGGTCGGCGCACTACCAAGCTAATGGCCAGGTCAAGCCGGCGGCGCATTCCGCCCGAATAGGTTTTTACTTTTTTCTGTGCGTCTGCCTCAAGGTCGAAGAACTTCAGCAATTCGGCCGCCCTGGACTTTGCCGCGCTGGCGGAAAGTCCGGAAAGCCGGCCCATCATGCGCAGGTTTTCTTCGGCGGTGAGCATATCATCGACCGCCGCGGACTGCCCGGTAAGGCTGATAGTCAGCTTCACGTCTTCCGGGTGAGTCATCACGTCATGTCCCCCTACCCGGACGCTCCCCGAATCAGGAGCCGTCAAGGTCGACAAAATGTTAATCAGCGTCGTTTTGCCGGCGCCGTTCGGGCCCAGCAGCGCGAATACGCAGCCCTGCGGCACCTTCAGGTTAATATCTTGTAAAACCACGTGCTTGCCAAAACTTTTCTGCAAGTTTTTGACCTCAATGGTAAATTTCGCCATATGTCACTCCTGCTCGTTACGTTATTGTATATGAGTTAAACAGTATATTGCATACACAATATATTACGTATACAATTGTAGTGCAAGACTTTTAGTATAAAAAGATGAATTTTACAACGTTATTATGAAGAACCACGCCAACGACACTTCCAACATAAGCGCGCAGCTCCCCCGGGCGGTGGCGCTTAGCTGGGGCCTAGGCAAGCCGCCCGCCCGCGGCCCAAAACCCGAACTCACAATCGACCAAATTGTCAGCGCAGCCATTAAAATCGCCGACGAGGAAGGCTTGGCGGCGGTGTCAATGAAGCGCGTCGCGGCCTCGCTGGGGTTTACTGCCATGTCGATTTACCGGTATATTTCAAGCAAAGACGACTTGCTGTTGCTCATGCAAGACGCGGCATGCGACGTCCCGAGGCTGCAACAATACAGCAACGGAAACTGGCGCCAAGTGATGCGCGAATATGTCCAGGAAACCATTCAGATATTCGCCGATCACCCGTGGTATGTCCAGATACCAATTTCCGGCGCGCCGGTCACCCGCAACAACCTTCGCATCGTCGACTGGGTATTCCACGGGCTGCGCGACCAACCGCTTAATGATTATGAGAAAATGTCAGTCTTACTGCTGCTCAGCGGCTACGCGCGCTCAACTGGTATCGTCGACAACGACATCAGGCACGCGGTGCAAGCCAAGGGTGACGACGTGGTTAGCGGCAGGGCGTATGGCAACGCGCTGAAGCAATTGGTTACTCTCGAGGAGTTTCCCTACCTGCATCCGGTCATGGCTTCCGGCGTGTACACCGACGACGCCGACGAAGAGCCGGATATCATTAATGAGTTTGATTTTGGCCTGGAGCGTATTTTGGACGGGATTGAGCTTTATATT
>CBIMUR010000099.1:0-3121 GCA_966247155.1 uncultured bacterium | reverse complement strand
ATCCATACGTTCGAGTCGGGCGAGGTTGATGAGATCGTGGAAGCGCGGCTTGAAGAAATTTTTGATGCAGTCCACAAAGAGCTGAAAAAAGCCGGCCGCGCCGGGCAGCTGCCAAGCGGCGTCGTGCTGACGGGCGGCTCGGCGAAAATAAAAGGCATGAGCGAATACACCAAGGAAAAACTGGGGCTGGCGGCGCGCGTTGGTAAATCTTCGGGCTACGGCGGCGTGGCCGAAAATATCGAAGAGCCGCAATTTGCCACTGTTGTAGGGCTGATGCTGCTGGACGCGCAGGGCGCGGGCAGTGCGCCACATGGCAAAAAAGCCGGTGCCGGCGGCAAGGCCGCCATGAAGAACGCCGGCGGGATAATTTCAAAGTTCCTGGACAAGTTTAAGGCGTAATTTGTTTTTGAACAATAAATGTTATACTAGGAAAGAATAGAAATCGGGGGAGAATTGATTCCATGCCGGAAGTAAAACCAAGTGAAATACAAACCTTCGCCAGCATTAAAGTTGTTGGTGTCGGCGGCGCGGGCGGCTCGGCTGTCAACCGCATGAAAGATGCCGGCCTTGCGGGCGTGCAGTTTATCGCGATGAACACCGACGCCCAGGCGCTGCATAATTCTAAAGCAGACTTGAAGATCCACTTGGGTCATGCGACGACGAATGGCCTGGGGGCGGGCGCCGACCCGGCAACGGGCGAAGCGGCCGCCAACGAGTCACGCGATGAAATCCGCGAGGCGCTGGAAGGCGCCGACATGGTCTTCGTGACAATCGGTGCCGGCGGTGGCACGGGTAGCGGTGCCGGCCATGTGGTTGCCGAGATCGCGCGCGAACTTGGCATTCTCGTTGTTGGCGTAGCAACCAAGCCGTTCAGCTTTGAGGGCGAGAAGCGCCGCCAGAACGCCGAATGGGCGATTGCCCAGCTGGGCCGCCAGGTGGACACATTAATTACCATTCCCAACGACCGGCTCCTCCAAACGATCGACCGGCGCACGCCGCTGCTTGAAACCTTCAAGATTGCCGACGACGTACTGCGCCAGGGCGTGCAGGGAATTTCGGAACTTATTACCGAGCACGGGCTGATCAACCTCGACTTTGCCGACGTGAAGGCTATCATGAGCAACGCCGGTTCTGCGCTGATGGGCATTGGCCGCGCCAGCGGTGACGACCGTGCCGCCCAAGCCGCGCAGCAAGCGATCGAATCGCCACTTATAGAGGTGTCTATCGACGGTGCCAAGGGCGTACTGTTCAACGTCACCGGTGGCTACGACATGTCGATGTCGGAAATCCAGGAAGCTGCCGAAATTATCACTAGTGCCGTTTCGCCAGATGCCAACATTATTTTTGGTGCCACGCTGAAGCCAGAGCTTGAAGACGAGCTGATTATCACGGTGATTGCGACCGGTTTTGACAGCGCCTACTTCCACCAGCAGGCCGCCCAGCTGGAAACCCCGGCGCCAGGCGTTGCCGCGGCACCCGTCGCTGCATCAACAACCCCGGCGGACGAAGAAGTTGAAAACATCAACATGGATCTCGACCAGACCGATGCGGCCAGCGTTTTCGCAGAAGAAACTACCAGCGACATCTGGAATACGCCACCGGAAGACGATGACGAATCCGACACGCCGGCCTTCCTGCGCCGCCGCAAGAAAAACAAGCCGTCGGACGAGGCATAGGAGTACGGCAGTGAGTCCAAAATACAAAATCGGTGACAGCCGCGTGATCGAGTCCCGCGAGGCCGCCGATGGTATGACAATCCGCCGCCGCCGCGAGTCGCTTGACGGCAGGCACCGCTTTACTACTTATGAGCGCGTTGAGCGGCCCAATCTTACCGTCATAAAAAAGGACGGTTCGCGCGAGCTATTTGACCGCGAAAAATTGGCGACCGCGGTCAAGCGTTCGGTCGGCAAATTTTTTACGTCCGAGCTTGAAGTAGAAGAAATCATCAACAATGTCGAGGACGCGCTGTACAATCTAGGGGAAAGCGCGGTGCCGTCGCGGAAAATTGGCGATATGGTGCTTGACGAGCTGGCCTCGCGCAACGAAGTGGCCTATGTGCGGTTTGCCAGCGTGTATCATGAATTCAAAACGCTCGACGAATTCGAAGAAATACTGAAGCAACGACGTAAAAAATAGGAGCAAAAGCCGTGAGAACAGTTGTCGTATACAAAGATGAGGCCGATTATTCCAGAGAAGTGAACGACTACCTACGGGACTTTACGCGGCAAACCGGCCACACGTTGGAAACGATCGACCCCGATACGAAAGAGGGGGCCGACTTTTGCCGCGTGCACGATATCGTGGAGTACCCGAGCGTCGTGGCGCTTTCCAGCGACGGCGTGCTGCAAAACTTGTGGCGCGGCCTGCCGCTGCCAACGATCAGCGAGGTAAGCTACTATGTTTAATATTTTCCGGCACGCCCGCCAGCGCTCCGACGTATGGATTTTCACGACCATGGCTATTTCGGCCGGGCTGAGCCTGCTCGCGGCGTTCGTGCTTTCGGTCGAGTCGGTTGAAATCGCGAAAAACCCGGACGCTGCGCTGAGCTGCAGTATCAACGCCATCATCAATTGCGCCAGCGTCATGAAGCACCCAAGCTCCGAGCTGTTCGGTTTCCCAAACCCGTTCCTGGGCCTGATGACCGAGCCGATCGTTATTACGGTAGCGATCGCCGGCCTGGCGGGCGTGCGTTTTCCACGCGCGTTCATGGCCGCCGCGCAAGTAGGATACACGGCCGGGCTGGTATTCGCGTATTACCTTTTCTTCGTCAGCGTGTTCGTGATCGGCGCGCTGTGCCCGTGGTGCCTGCTGGTGACGCTTTCAACCACGCTCGTGTTCGCGTCGCTTTTGCATTACAACATCCGGGAAGACAATCTCTACCTGTCTGAAAAAACCAGCAAACGCTTGAAAGCATGGATAGGCAAAGGGTACGACCGGTTTGTGATCGCCATCACACTTGCGGTGCTCGTGTTCGTGGTATTATTCAAGTACCACGAAGGACTGTTTGGATAAAGGAGGGCAGCATGGCAACAAAAACAAAAGCAAGCAGGGCGAACGAACAAGTTTGGTATGCGGTGGCGGCCATGCGGATTTTACTGGGGCTTGTTTTCCTGTGGGCGTT
>CBIMUR010000098.1:0-3132 GCA_966247155.1 uncultured bacterium | reverse complement strand
TGGCGCAGGTCTTCAATGCCGTAACGCAGCATGATTAGCCGCTCCACGCCGCCGCCCCACGCAAAACCCTGGTATTTTTCCGGGTCGATGTCGGCCGCGCGCAGCACGTTCGGGTGAATCATGCCGCAGCCCAGCATTTCCAGCCATTCGCCGGGTTTCCCGCCGAGCGCCGCCGGTTTTTCAATCAGGAATTCCAGGCTCGGCTCGGTAAATGGAAAGTAGCCGGGCTGCGTTTTGATCTTTAGTTTTTGGCCATAGTACACCTCGAAAAAACTGCGCAGCGTACCCAGCAGTTCGCTCAGCGTCGCGTCTTTGCTGACGAACACGCCTTCGCACTGGTAAAACGTGTGCTCGTGCGTCGGGTCGACGTCTTCGTTGCGGAATACGCGGCCGTAGCTGACGGCAGCGATTTGCCCGCCTGCTTCCAGCTTGGCTTTGCCGTCTTTCAAAATGCGGTTCTGCATGGTGCTGGTGTGCGCCGGGGGGATAAAGCCTTCTTCCGTGCGGAACGTATCGTAGCCGTCACGGGCCGGGTGATTTTCTGGAAAGTTCAACGCGCCGAACATATGGAAATCGTCGTCGATCTGCCGTGATTCAATCGCTTCAAAGCCCATGCGCGTAAAGATGTCGATGACGTTTTCGAGTTCCCGCGACAGCGGGTGCTGCGTCCCTTGTTCGGTTGGCAGAAGCTGCGGCGACGTGGCGTTCACGTCCCACGGCGCGGTGACATCCAGTGGCTCCACGCTGGCGTCTTCCATCTCGGCCTCGCGCAGTGCTACGGCGGCTTCCAGCGCAACCTTCAGTTCGTTGACCGCCTTGCCGTACGCACCGCGTTCGCCCGGCTCGAGCGTCGGAATCTTGGCATAGAGTTGTTTTATTTCATCAGCCTTCAAAATGTCGCGCGGCTGATCGGAGGTGGTGATGCGCTCCGTGAGCCGGACGCGCAGATCGTCGATATCTGTCATAACTACCCTTTAGTATACGCTATGCGCCGGTGAAAAATCGAGAGGAAAATTAACCGTTCATTTGCAGCATGAAATATACGAGCGCCGCGACCGCGCACAGCACGATCAGCACCCACACCCACGCCAGGCTCGTCGTGCGTTTCGTTCCCTCCAAATAGCGCGAGTCATCAACGCCGTCGGGCCGCTCTTGCTCCAGCGCGCGCGCCTTTGCTTTTTCCTGCAGCTCGGACGCAAGGCGCTCCTGCAACTTCGACCTGTCTTCGTTCTGTCGTATGAATAATGCCATGAATTCAGTATACCACTCGTGTTTACCTACGGAAACTTATGCTATACTAGCCTTATATTTCACTATAAGGAGGGAAATACATGGCTACTAAAAAAGCCGCTTCAAGCGCAAAGAAATCGTCCGCGAAAGCGTCGAGCGCAAAGAAGCAAAACACCAAAGTAACGACGGTCAAAGCCGTTGAGTCGCGCCCGGCCGCACCTGTCAAAGCAGCGCGCAAGCGTTCGCTGAAATTTAAGTTCGGCCTGAGCAGCACGCCGCTTGTCGCCGCGCTGGTTGCCGAATTTGTCGGTACGTTCATTTTTGCCGCGACGATCCTCGCTAGCCAAGGGCAGCCGATCGTAGCGCTCTTCGCGCTTGCAGGCGTCGTATTGGCAATCGGCACGATCTCGGGCGGTTATGCCAACCCGGCACTCGTGCTTGGCGCATGGGTTACCCGCCGCATGAGCGGTATCCGCGCTATTGCCTACATCGTGGCGCAGGTACTCGGCGCAATGTTGGCGCTCGTCGTTCTGGACATGTACGTTTCGTCAGCCCCAGACGTCAGCCAGCAAGCACAGCAACTTGGCCAAACCGCGCCAGAGCTGTTCAAACTGGCCGCGCTGCCTGACGGCAAGCAGTGGCTCGTCTTCCTGAGCGAGTTCATCGGTACGCTCATCTTCGGCTTTGCCGTTGCCGGCGCGACCCGCGAAAAGAAAGACCGCACCGCTGCTGCGCTTACGGTCGGCCTCGGCGTGTTCCTCGGCCTGGTCGTTGCCAGCTACGCCGCGCAGCTTGTTGGCGTAAACGGCGCCATCATCAACCCGGCAGTCGCCGTGTCACTCCAGACGATCGACTTCTCGAGCGTATGGCCTATCACCGTGTACGTTGTCGGCTCCGCGCTTGGTGCCGTCGTTGGGTTTATCCTCTACGACATGCTCCGTGGCACGGAAAAGGAAGACCAGACGGCGTAATCGCCCACGGCTTTCTTTCAGAAAACCCCGCCTACAGTGGCGGGGTTTTCATTTGCGAACTACTGAAGAGGCTATTCTTCGCGCCGTGGCCTATCCAGCAACTGCGGCTCGACCGACGGATCGCTGCCGGCGATTTTCACGATGTCCTTATCTACCTTGCCAAGTTCTTTGTGCGCGGCGTTGTAGTGGTTGACGGTCGTACCAAGCGCGCCGCCCAGCTTTTGCATATAGTCTTCGAACTTGCTGATATGCTGGCCAAGCTTGCCGACGCGCACCTGGATATCTTTCGCCTGCTCCTCTATCTGCAAGCTCCGAAGGCCCTGCATCACCGTTTGCACGTAGGCCATAAAGCTGGTCGGACTCACGATAATCACGCGCTTGTCACGGAAGGCGTACTCTATAAGATCGCGCGAGCTACCGCCCATGCCCACGTTGTTTATCAGCAGGTCGTAATACAACGATTCACTAGGGATGAACATGAACGCGAAATCCATGGTATTTTCGCTTGGGCGGATATATTTGCTGGTTTCGTCGATCCGGCCTTTTAGGTCAATTTTTACCTTTTGCAGTAGCCGCTCGCGCTCAGTCTTGTCGCGCGCTTCTATCATGCGGTTGTAATTTTCTAGCGAGAACTTGCTGTCAATCGGCAACACTTGCCCTTTTTCCAAAAAAATCACCGCGTCGACGATCTCGCCGTCACTAAATTTATACTGCATCTGGTATTGGCCTGGCGCCATTAAATTATCGAGCACCGACTGCAGATAGTACTCGCCGAACACGCCGCGCTGCTTTGGGTTTTGCAGCACGTTTTGCAAAGTTTTCAGTTCACTGGCCACGTCTACCACGCGGCGGTTCGTCTCGTCGAGCTTGGCCAGTCGCTGAGTAACGTCGGCCACCAGCTTGGCGCTTTCGCCCAATTGTTTTTGCACCG
>CBIMUR010000097.1:0-3138 GCA_966247155.1 uncultured bacterium | reverse complement strand
AGCAGCCATCAGCAGTTCAATCAGCCGCGGCCGGCTAATGCCCTGGTACTGCCCGTAGTCGGAAATTGCCTCCATGTCGAAATGGTTCAGCTGGTTGCCGTGGCCGTCGTACATGCTGTATTTATCGACGGAAATGCTGTTTTGCAGGTAGGCGTCGCGTAATCCCAGCGCCGTTAGTACGCGGCCGCCCAGCGGCATCAGGCCAATCATGTAGCCGCTTTTGTTAAATTCTTCCTCGGTGTCCCGCTCAACGACAACCGGCGTTATCCCGCGCTTTTCCAGCAGGCCCGCCAAGGTAAGCCCGGCAATGCCCGCGCCAACTATCAGCACGCGGAGGTCCGTGCTGTTATCAAACTGTATGTTTTTGTTTTTTGCAGCTTCCATAATTCCAGCGTACTCCTACGCGCGCATATCGCCAAATCTTCCGCTTATGCTACACTGGTAGCACGGAGAAAACTTGATGGCACGCAAGAAGAATAGGGAAGAACTTGATTTTGACGGCCAGCGTGATGGCGAGGAGCTGCTTTTTGTGTTCCGGCGGCATATTATTGCCATGCGCAAAGGCTTTTATATGCTGCTTATCCCGTTTGCTGTTTCAGCCATTCCGCCGCTTATTTGGCAGACCAAGCTGGAGCTGTTTTTGCTGCCGGTCGCGGGCCTGGTGATTGGGCTGCTGCTTTTTTCATACCATTTCATCATGTGGTATTTTACGGTGTATATCGTGACCGACCAGCGCATTCGGCAAATCACCCAGCGCGGTTTTTTCGGCAAGGACGTGATCGAACTTCGCCTGTCAAAGATCCAAAACATAAGCTATAATATACCTGGGTTTACCGGCGAGGTGTTCGGCTTTGGCACGATTGTCATCCAGACGTTCGTCGGCGATCTTATTATTAACAAAGTAGAACATCCCGACGAGATTTATAATAAGTTACAAGACGCGGTATCGGCCGCGCTCGCCGACCAAGACCAAGGAGAGTATGAAGAAACTACCGTTTAAAAAGCGCAAAGAGAACAAGAAAGTTATTCCGACGCGCATTACCAACGAGACAGTAGCCGAGCACCGCGAGCGGATCCTGGCGGGCGGGCGGCGCTTCAAATACCCTATGCAGTATGCGCGCCACCGCCTGGTGATTAATACTATCGTGGTAGCGGTGGCCGCGATCGTGCTGATTGTTGCGGTTGGTTGGTGGCAGCTGTACCCGGCGCAAAATACCAGCTCGTTCGTTTACCGTGTGACGCGCGTTCTTCCGCTACCGGTCGCCTCTGTTGACGGCGAAACGGTAAAATACAGCGACTATCTGATGTATTTCAACAGCTCGGCGCACTATTTGAAACAGAGCGAACAGATCGACCCAAACAGCGATGACGGCAAGCGGCAGCTTGATTACATGAAGCGCAAGTCGCTCGACAATGCCGAGGCCGATACGTACGCTCTGAAATTGGCGCGGACGCTTGGTATCACGGTAGACGACGCGCAGGTCGACAAGGTGGTAAGCGACGCCCGCAATACGGCAAACGGCCGCATATCGCAAGAAACGTACGATGCGTCGGCACTGAATATCCTCGGCTGGACGCCGTCGGAATACCGCCAGGCGACCAAAAGCAAGCTGATCCGCCAGGAAGTATCGTATGCGGTTGACACCCAGGCGAAGGCCAAGGCAGAGAAGGCCGCTACGCTGCTGCAGGCGAAAAACGCCGACCTCTCGGTAGTCGCAAAAGCCCTTGGCGGCACGGGCGATGCCACGGTAAGTACCGGCGTGTCGGGCATGGTGCCGCGTACCAACAGCGACGGCGGCCTCAGTACGGCAGCCGTAAAGCTGGAGAAGGGGCAGATATCACCAGTTGTTAAAACAACAACAGGTGACGGCTACTACTTTGTAAAGCTGCTTGAGAAAAACGACACCCAGGTTAGCTACGCCTACATTCGCATCCCGCTGACGGCTTTTAAAGAGAAATTCGAAGCCCTTAAAAAAGAAGGCAAGATAAAGGAATATATCTCCGTGCCCGCCGTAGAAAATAAAACAACAAAATAGGAGGACGCCATGTACAAACTGCCAGAATTACCCTATGGATACGACCAGCTGGGGAGCTACATCAGCGGTGACATTATGAAGCTGCACCACGACAAGCATCACCAAGCCTACGTAGACAAACTGAACACGGCGCTCGACAGCGTGCCGGCACTACAGGAGCGGCCGCTCGAAACGCTGCTTTCCGACCTTGAAAGCCTGCCGGAATCGGTGCGAACGGCCATCCGTAACCATGGTGGCGGCCATTACAACCACGCGCTGTTTTGGCAGTGGATGTCACCGGACGGCGGTGGCGAGCCGGGCGGGGAACTGGCTGGCAAGCTGGTCGAACGCTACGGCAGCTTCCAAAGCTTTGTAGACGAATTTACTACGAAATCGCTTGGCGTATTCGGCAGCGGCTGGGCATGGCTGCAGCCCAATCTCGACATTATTACAACGGCAAACCAAGACACGCCGCTCATGCAAGGCCTCGATGAGCCGCTTCTTGGCCTCGACGTATGGGAGCACGCCTATTACCTTGATTATAAGAACAAGCGCGACGATTATGTAAAGGCGTGGTGGAACGTCGTGAACTGGGATTTTGTCCAGCAACGCTTTGAAAAGCGGGAGAGCTAGGCAGCAAGGCCAGCTTCTGAATCTCGCATAATTTTATCAAGCATCGCCATGCGCACGTAAAGCCCGTTGCCGGCCTGGTCGAAGTATTTTGCGCGGGGATCTTCATCGGTCGTGACCGGAATCTCCTGGTTGCGGGGCAACGGGTGGAGGATGATAGCTTTCTCTTGCATGACGCCAAGCGCTCTCTCGTCCAGGATAAAATGCTCTTGGCCGAGGCTTAGGTCGGCGCCATTATGACGCTCAAGCTGCGGGCGCGTCCAGTAGACCACGTCGGCCTCGCGTAGCGCGGCGTTCATGTCGGCGGTTTCCTCAAAGGGGAGCCCTTTCTCTGAAAGCCGCGCTTTTATGTCGTCGCCGATTTGGAGTTCAGGAGTGGAGACGAAGGAAATCCGGTTACCTTCGTACCGCGAGAGTAGCAGCGCTAACGAGCGCGCGGTACGGCCGTGCTTCAAGTCGCCGCCAATCGCTACGTTGAGGTTATCGAGCCGTT
>CBIMUR010000096.1:0-3141 GCA_966247155.1 uncultured bacterium | reverse complement strand
TTGTTGTAATTGCTCCAGCCATTGCTCCATGAGGAAGGGTTGCTCCAGCTACCGGTGCTGCCGGGGTAGTAAAACGCGTATGGCGCCATATAACTAACCGAGGCAGGGCTGCGTTTCGTGTACTGCCCGGCGCCATCCCACACCCACATGTCGATCCAGGTACTGCTGCCCGCCGGGAAGTGGGTGGGCGTCGGCGGGATCATGCCGCTGTTGTTGGACGGTTGGCCCACAACGGTGTTGTACGCGGTATCGCCAGCCCGCGCTACGCCCTGTACGTGGACGCGCCCCAGGCCGTCTATGGCCGAGTGCACCGGCTCCCAGTCGCCGCCGTAGTTGCTCCAGCCGTTAGAGAAAGTGGTGCTCCTCCATGTATACGGCGAGCTGGCAGGGAGGAACGTAATGCCATCCAGCGCGAAGTAGGTGTTGCTGCCGTAGTAGATGCGGATATAACCCTGAGGGTCGATATCGACACGGCCGCTGGTGTAATAGTCGGTGCTGGTTTGGAAGAAGATGCGGCCGGCTGGGCGGTACCCCTCGGGCAGCCGGGCGATGATGGTATCGGTGCCGGTGCCCCCGTCTTTTATGAGGCCTTTCAAGATGACGGTGCCATCGGAGGATTTGGTGAATTGTGGCGATGAATATGAGGTGGTGCTGTAGATTTTCCAGCCGTTTTGCAGGTCGAGGTCGGTCCAGAGCGCCAAGGTGGCGGTGTCGGTGCCGTTGCCCGAGGTTTCGTTAACCCCGGCGGCCGCGACCCGGAAGGTAATGGTGTCGCCGCGGCTGGCGGTAGTTACCGTATATGAAGTGGTGCTATTGGTAAGCTGGATGTTTTGCCATGATCCGCCGTTTACGTTGTATGATACGTTGTATGCGACCGCGCCAAGTATGGGCGCCCAGGTGAATTTCACTTTGTCGGGCGTGGTAAAGGTGTGCGAAACGACCGGCGTTTTAATTGCCTCTACATCAACATCGAGGTTGTTGATTTTGGTGGCGCGCAATGTGTTAGACGTGGTAAAGACGTGCCCGGCGGTCGTTTTCTTGCCGGTGATGGTAACGCCGATGGTCGTGGCCTGCTCGGCGTTGGCGGCGCCGAGGTCGGTGGTGCTGCCGGGGCTGTCGTAGTATTCGACGCTGAGCGACTCGATGTTTTTCATGATTTCTTCGTCGTTCGTTTCGCAGCGCGAGGCGGTGTAGCCCGGGCTGCAGGTGTTTTGCGCCCACGGCCGGCTATGGAGGCCGGTGGTGTCGCATATCGTGTTGGCGTTGGCCGTGGCATTGGTGTTGTAATCGGGCACGATGGTACGCCGCCAGAGGGAGCCGTCTTTTATAAAGTACACGACCTGCAGCGTCATGACGCGGTTGAACGTTTGGGTGGCACCGCAAGGGTTGGGCTGGTAGGCGTAGTAAATAAGAGAGCGCGTAGGGCTGGCGGGTGATTCGTCGGTGGCTGGCTCGCTGAAAATAAGCGTGTTGCTGGCATTGGTAAACGCCGCGCTGCCCGTAAAATTACTATCGCTGCCCTGCGGCGTTGTCAGCGGCGTGGTCGTAGAGAGGAACTTGCTGCTAAGGCGCGCGTCTTGCTCTATGCGGTCGAGGGCGTCCTGGGCATTGTAGGTAAGAACGTTTTGGTCACGCGTTTGCAGCACGTCGCCCACCAGGCCCACCATGAGGGCGATGAATCCGCTCATCAAAACGAGAATGAGCGGCGCGATGATCAGCATTTCTATCAGCGTGAAGCCCTCGGCCCGCTTGCCGAAGTTAGTCGCCGTTGACGTATATCGCATGGATAACCTCCTGTGTGGGCGTGCCGTAGGTTACGCTTACCTGTATTTTTGACACCGAATCGCCGTTGCCGTAGGGGCAGGTAATATCAACGTGCATTGCTGCCGAAGGTAGCTCATCGCCTGAGTCCGGGGTGTAGTGTTGTTCGGTGCACTCGTTGGTGGTATTTGGGGTGTAGCGCCGGAGAGTATTATAGGCGATGTCGTTTGCCGTACTTTGCCACTGCGCCTCGCCGCCATTCTTGATGACCGTGGTGTACAGCTGATAGCCTGCGCCAATAAATGCAGTCGCGACGAAGAGCGTAATAAGCAGCTCGATAGCTGAAAACCCGTACTGGCTGTTTTTGTCATGCCGTATCATTGGTGCTTGCTCGTTACTTTGTGGATGACGTTGTCGACCTCGGTGCGGTAGTACAGGTTAAACCGTGAGCAGTCGCCGCCAGAGCATATCTGGCCGTCGCGCGTGATCGGCTCGTACACGTACGTATCTACTTGGGTGGCCGATTCGACGACGCTTTGGGTTTCGGCTGGCTGGCAGGCGTAGACGCAGATGATTTTCAGCTTGTCGAACTGGTCGCCGCCGGGGGGAATGGTATTTTCCTCTTTGACGCCGGGAAGCGCGTCGGAGATGTAGCCGCCGGCAATTTGGGCGGGCGTAAAACCGGTACGTGAGTCGCCAAAAATGTGAAGCATTTCATTGACACCCGGGTAGGCCCCCTGTTTGATTTCCGTGGAGGTTGCGCGCGGGTTGCCATCGGTATAGCGCCGTTCAAGGCCGCGGGCAATGATTTCAATGTCGGTTTTGCGCTCTTCGTCGCGGGCATTCGCCTGGTTGCTGCGCAGGGATACGACGGCAAGCCCGAGCAAAATGACCATGATGGTAATAGTGACCAGCAGCTCAATAAGCGTAAACCCCGCGTCGCGTCTCATATCTTATAGCATAAGAGTTTTGTGGCGCGCGTGCAAGAGGAATTAGATTTCCAGGGGCTCCTGGGCAATAGTAATGCGGAACTGGTCGCGCACCGCCCCGATGATCTCACTGCGCGCGCTCGCAAGGTCGGCGTAGCTGGCGGCCGATTCGTTGATAAGTACCAGCGCGTTTTTGTCGTGCACGCGCATGCCGTGGAGGGTTTTGCCTTTGTAGCCAGCTTGCTCTATCAGCCAACCGGTGGGTACCTTGTAGCGGCCGTCGGGCATGTCGTAGGTGGGGATGTTGGGGTAGTCTTTTTTAAGGTCCGCCAGCTGCCAATCTTCCACGATGGCGTTTTTGAAAAACGAGCCGGCATTCGGCATCTCTTTCGGGTCGGGCAATTTGTTCTTGCGGATCTCGGTAACGGCGTCACGGATGGCCTGGGGCGTG
>CBIMUR010000095.1:0-3143 GCA_966247155.1 uncultured bacterium | reverse complement strand
GGTTTTCGGGCACTTGATGACAACGTCGCCATAGCGGCATACCACGTTGTGATGCCCGCCGGCAAGCAGCTTGGGCGGCTCATCACTGTGGCAGCCGGCCTCCACAGCAAAACGGAGCAGCTCGTCAAGTGACGGCTCGTAAAATATTTCTTGTGCCTGCAAAAGCTCGGTCATGGTTTGTCATAGTATACGTCCACGGAAATAAGATGCAAGGGGAGAAACTTGACTTTTTATATAAAATATGCTACCATAAGCTTAATCCATACTACAGCCAGTGGGGGCTGCCCCGGAGAAATTTTATCTAACGGAGGTTCATCTATGAAGATGAAAACAGCAATACTAAGCGTGGGCATACTAGCAGGAATAATAGCGGCAGGCGCGCTCGCGCAGCCAGCATTCGCGTGGCACCCAAAGGGCGTGATCGTGAAAAAGGTGCAAAACATCACGACCGGCAGCGAACTGGCCGATGCCAACACGGCCGCCGAAGCCGTCGCTGCCAAGCCTGGCGACACGCTGAAATACGTCATCACCGTCAGCAACAAGGGCGACAAGGCCAGCAACGGTGACAATGACATGGTAAAAACTACCGTGACCGACACGCTGCCAGCCGGCGTTGCGTTGGCCGACGGCTCTGGCGCCAGCACCCTGACGGCCGAGCTTGGCCGTATCAAGCCGGGCGAAACGAAAACCAAGGAATTCACCGTTAAAGTTACCGCCGAAACCGCCGGCAACATCCAGAACACGGCTTGCTTTACCGGCGACAGCGGCGCCAACGACAACCCGCAAAAAGGCTGTGACTCGGCCTACGTCACCGTTACCGTTCCTGAAGTTCCGGTCACTCCCGTAACTCCTGAAACGCCAAAAACGCCTGAAGTGCCGGCCCCAAAGCCAGTAGAAAAAATGCCGGCCGAACTGCCGCACACCGGCACGTCGATGGATGTGTTCGTTGCCATACTGGCCATCAGCGCCGCTGGCTACGCAGCGTACCACTACCTCGCATCGCGCCGCGACCTCGCGCGTTCGTTGCTTGGGACAAAATAAGCAGCGCTTCCATAAACAGTACGGACCTGCATCTCGTAGGCCCGTACTGTTTTTTGCCCTCGGTCCGTGTGCCTCGCGATATATTGAATTCTGCCGCCAGACAGTGTTAACTAAGGCTACATGGTCATCCTTATCCACTCCTCCAAAACCATGCGCGCCGCGCCCGGCGAAAAGCCGCTGCGCCAGCCCGCGCTCATCCGCAAAGCTAGCGAGCTGGGCAATTACGTCAAAACGCTGGCGCCCGGGCAGCTGGAAAAGTCCATGCGTATTTCTCGCCAAATGGCCGAAAAAACGCACGGCACGCTGCAGGCATGGCAACCGGCAGGGAGCACGCCGGCAATCGACGGCTTTATCGGCGACATTTACAGCGGCCTCCCGGCGGGCGAGCTATCGGAAGACCAGCGGCGCTGCGCCGACGAGACGCTGCGGATTCTCTCCGGCCTGTACGGCATTTTGCGCCCGCTAGATGGCATCTGCCCATACCGGCTGGAAATGGGCTACAAATTTCCCGGGGCCAGGTTCGCGAACATCTACGATTTTTGGGGCGATTCCATCGCTAGGCAACTGCCGCCAGACGGACCGATCGTCAACGTATCATCGGTAGAGTACATGCGTGCCGTCACGCCCTTCGTTAGCGCCGAGCGCATCGTCACGCCGAATTTCCTCACGCTCGACCCGCGTACCGGCACGCCGAAATTCACTGCCGTCCACGCCAAAATAGCCCGCGGGGCATTTGCCCGTTGGCTTATCACTGCAAAAATCACCAACCCGGCAAGGCTCCATGAATTCAACGATCTCGGCTACCGCTACGACGCGGCGCTCAGCACACCACGCCAGCCGGCGTTCGTATGCAAAACGTTCGGTGGGACCGGGCTGAGCATACGCCTCAAGAGCTAATATGCCTACTGTGAGATAATCGGCTGTTGTAAAAAATTTCATGTAGGTATACAGTTGATAGAGAGGGTAGAGATAAATGTAAATCGGTAGAGCTATGGAAAGAGCAACCAGCACAAAAGCCAGCCATCACCGCGAGCGCCTAGTGTTACTCTTACCAGCTCACAACGAAGAACTTATCATCGCCAAAACTATCCGCTCGGCCATCTCCGCGGGCATGGAAAAGGAGGACATCTACGTGGTGGATGACGACTCAAGCGACCGCACGCGCGAAATAGCCGCCGCCGAGCTTCCAAGCAGCCACGTGCTCACCGTTACCAGGAGCGGCAAAGCGCGCGCCGTCAAACAAGCGTTCGACTATTTCAACTTCGAAGCCGCCTACTGCTGGATCCACGTGGCCGACGCCGACAGCATTTTTTGCCCGGATTATTTCCGGATTTACCGCAAGAATCTCAACATGGAAGACTGGTGCGCGGCCGTCGGCTTCGTACAAAGCATGGGTGGCAACTGGATCGCAAATTACCGCAGCTTCAGCTACACCTATGGCCAGCATATTTTCCGGCGGATCCAATCGTGGTTCGGCATCATCGCCGTGCTGCCCGGGCCGGTCACATGTTTTCGCACCGACATTATCCGGCGGCTCGATTTTGAAACGGAAAGCCTGACCGAAGATTTCGATCTTACCATACAAATCCACCGGACGCGGCTAGGAAGAATCCGGTTCATTCCCGAGGCGGTCAACTACACGCAGGACCCGCGCACGCTGAAAGATTTTTACGCCCAAACGCTGCGCTGGCAGCGCGGGTTTTTCCAGGGCGTCCGCAAATACAAGATCGGCCGCCGGCCGCATTTTATCGATCTTGGCATCGGCTACCAGCTCAGCGAAAGCGTCTATTACCTTTGCCAGTTCGCCATCATACTGCCGCTTTTGCTCGTGGCGACGCATGGGTTTGGCGGCCCGCTCACGATTATTATCGCCGACTACGCCGCCATTTGTTTCCTGGCGGCCTTCTCGGCGGTCGCAGTGCGGCGGCCGGTCATTTTGGCCACACTGCCGTACTTTTATTTGCTGCGTTTTATCGAACTGTGCATTTTCCTTCAGGCGTTTGTAGAGGTTATTCTGCTCGGCCGTTTCAGAACCGTGCCGCGCGGCTGGGAGACGGAAGGCCGGAGCTACGAAGTCGCCGTTAGCAAGATAGAAGGGTTAG
>CBIMUR010000094.1:0-3230 GCA_966247155.1 uncultured bacterium | reverse complement strand
ACCAGCGCCCGCTCAATAAGCAGCCAGGGTTCGGCCAGTGACGTTTTCATGCCGGTATCAGCCTCGGCAAAGGCGGCAATTACCCTCTTTGCGCCCGGGCGGCCAAGCTTCCGCGCGTACGGCGCCAGCTTGGTAAGCGGGTACGGACTTTTCATACCAAGGTCCTTTGCTATTTTCGCCGCTGGCTCTTTACCCGTCGTCAATACCGCCAGTTGGAACGCCTGGCCGCTCAGCAAGCCAAACAGCCGGTACGGATCTTCGGCCAGCTCCAGCGTTGCCAGCATTTTTTTCACTTTCATCACCTCGCCCTTTAGCGCCGTTTCAAACAGGTTGAAGACGTTTTCTGCCGGGTTGGCCTCGATAATCTCTTCTATCGTGGCCGGGCTCACTTTTTCAGCCACCGCCAGCTTTTCCAGCGCGCGGTAGAGGCGCCACTGGTCCGCCCCCGTCCGCGCCACCAGCGCCCGCGCGCTTTTTGCATCAAGCGCAAACCCGAGAGCTTTCGCCTCGGCCGCCGCCCATTTTTCTGCCGTCGCCACGTCGCGCTCGCCCCACGGCTTGAACTCGTGCACCGTTGCCGCCTTCTGCAGCGCTTTGTACGTTTTCGTACGCTTGTCAGGTTTTGGCTCTACCAGCACCAAATGCACGTCGCTGCTCACGCGCGCAGCCCAGGCATCAAAATCGCTCCACACGGCCTTGTTTTCCGACAGGTTTTTTATAATAACCAGCCGCTTTTCGGCAAACAGCGTCCCGCCCATCAGCAGGTCGGGCAACTGCCGGAGCTCCAGCTCGCTACCGTCAATTTTCTCGGCCACGCCATCAAACCCGCGCACGATTTTTTGCAGCGCGCGGTCGGTTTCAAAACTATTCTCTCCAGTGAGTAGCGTAATCATCTTCTTTATTGTACCTGACAGTGCGGGCAGATATGCGTGCCGCGCCCGGCGTGCTTGAACTTTATAATGGCCGTACCGCAGCGCGGACAAGCCTGGCCTTCCCGGCGGAAGACCCGCGCGAAATCGAGGTAGCTGCCGCGCTTTCCTTCGGCGTTCACGTAGTTTTTGTCGGTGCTGCCGCCCTTTTCGATCGCTTTGTTCATGACGGCGCGCAGTTCTTCGTAGAGTTTTTGGAATTCCTCGTGCGTAACGCTGCCAACAAGCCGCGCCGGGTGGATTTTCGCGCCCCATAAGCTTTCATCGGCATAAATATTGCCCACGCCAGCTACCACCGTTTGGTCGAGCAGCGCTGCCTTGATGCTGGTACACACCCGGCGGGCAAAGCGCGCGGCAAATTGTTCGGCCGTAAAGTCGGCATCGAGCGGCTCAGGGCCGACTTTCTTCATGAAGTCGATGTTCGGCACTTCCAGGCTTGGCATCAGCTTCATCCAGCCGAATTTACGCTGGTCGTTGAAATAGAGGCGCGAGCCGTCCGCGAACGTAATTGTTACGCGGGTGGATTTATCGGGCAGCTCGCCGATAAGACTGTCGCTAGGGTGACCGGCACCAAACACCACGTCGCCGCGAAACACCATCTGCCCCGTCATCTTCAAGTGAATAACTAATGTGTGCGCCGTAGAGAGGTCGATCAGCAGCACCTTGGCGCGGCGGCGAACGTCGCTCACTTCGGCGCCGATCATAAATTCTTTCAGGTCGGCAGTCGCATTTGGGAAACTCTTTGGCGTGTCGTGTTCTACTGCCGTGATTTTACGGCCGATGATACGCGCGTGGAGCCCGCGCCGGACCGTCTCTACCTCGGGTAGTTCAGGCATTGCTCTCCTGTAAAAATACTTTCAGGTCGGCCGCGCACTGCGCCGGGCTTTCGCACACCAAGCCATGCATGCCGGCCTGTTTTGCCCCTTCGATATTCCTTTCCAGGTCGTCGATCATGATACATTCTTCCGGCAAAAGCCCCAGCCGCTGGGCGGCCAGTTCGTACGCTTCGCGGCTCGGCTTGGTGACGCCGACTTCGCTGGAAAGCACCACCGTGTCAAAAAGCTCCGTCCTCTCCTGCGCCGGGAACAGGTCGTCCATCACGCCGGGGCCGATATTGCTGAGCATCGCCACCTTGTATTTTGGCTTGAGCGAGCGCACCAATTCGGTCATCTCATCACTGCGTAAAATCTGCGCGCGGGCAAGCGCCTCTACTTCATCGGGAGCCTTGCCAAGCAGTTCGCCCACCTGCTGCATGTACTCCGCGCGGGTAATCATGCCGCGGTCGGAGGCATGGCTAACATCATTCAGTTCCTGCATATGCTCGGGCGGCACGATGGAACGCAGGTAATCGAGGTAGCCATGCGCGAGCACCCCAAAACAGTCAAAAACAACGCCGCGGATTGCCACTTAGAACAGCCTTTGTTGGGTTGATAATTTTACGTCTTTTAGTAGTTCCCTGCTGTCGGGAATCTGCTTGGTAAACAAGTTTTGCACCTGCGACACGCTGGCCTTGAACGAGCCGGGCGAGCCTTTGCAGGTAGACGTCCAGAGGCGCTTTACTGTGCTGTTGTCGGTTAGCACTTCAAACTCGTAAACATTGCCGGTCGCGCAAATGCCACGCGTGTCGTCTTTTTCGTCGGGCAGCTCGTCACCCTTCATCATTTCTGCCTTATCGAGCGAGTACACCAGCTCTTCATAGGCTTTTTTGTTGTTTGGGTATTCCTTCGAGCTCAGCATTTGGTTGAGATAGCCCGAATACGTCACGAGAACGCGGCTGCTTGGAGAGATGGTGATCTGGTACGACCGGAAATCCTCATCGGCAACGATCGGTCCGCGCACCGTCATGCGCACGCTGCGGTTGGGCGACGTGTTGATAAGCGCCTCGTGGCCGACATCCACCTGCGCCGGGTCGGTAGGAGATTCGCCGCCGCCAAAAATCGCCCTGCCCAGGGAAACCAGCGCCGCGATAACTATCGCGATAACGACAAGAACGAGAATGATCGGAACGATACGAGATGAGTTGCCTCTATACATGGTGGAATTTTACCATTTTTGCGGCGAAAAGTCGATTTCGGTTTACAGCTCGCCCGGTAGAGACGTCGACTTTCAGCTTTACCTTCAGCTCCGGGTAAATGTTTTCCATGGTGTCTTTTAGTAGCTCAGCGACTTTTTCGGCGTTTTCCTCGGGGCATTCTACCAAAATGCTGTCGTGGATTTGCAGCACCTGCTCACCTAAGTCGCCTAGCCGCTCATCTACTTTCAGCATGGCCATTTTCATCAAATCGGCCTCGGTGCCTTGTA
>CBIMUR010000093.1:0-3238 GCA_966247155.1 uncultured bacterium | reverse complement strand
TCTACGGCGTACGGCTTCTGGCCGAGGGCTACGACATCATCTCCGCTGGCGACGGGGAAGAGGCGCTTGCCATGGCCATAAAGGAACGCCCGTCGCTCATCGTCAGCGACGTGATGATGCCGAAAATCAGCGGCTTCGACATGCTCGATATCCTGCGCTCCACCACTGAAACGAAAGATATCAAAGTTATCATGATGACCGCGCTGTCCAGCGAAGACCAGCGCCAACGGGGCGAATCGCTCGGCGCCGACCGCTACCTTGTCAAGTCGCAGGTCGGGATTGAAGACGTCGTCCGCACCGTCCACGACGTGCTCGGTGACGCGCCGGTTACCAGCCAAAGTGCCACCCAAACGTTCGGCGCGCCCGCGTCTACCGCCACCACCCGGCCAGCACCAGGCTTTACGCCGCCGCCACGGCCAGGTCAAAGCCCAGAGCCACCACAGGCTCCCGCTCCTGCAGCCCCTATGCCTACGCCAAGCCAGCCAGCAGCTGCGCCACGGCCAGCCAGCAGCACGCCTTCTGCGCCGTTCCAAACCGCGCCGCTGCACCAGGCGGCTCCAAATACTCCGGCGGTTGCGCCCACCCCGGCACCCTCCGGCTTGCCGCAGCCAACCGCGCCGTTTTCAACCGCGCGTCCTGCCAACCTTGGCGACCGTATTATCCACCCGCTCACCCCGCAGGCAGGACAAGGGCCACGCCCAGACCTTGGCAACCTGATGGAGCAAGAACTTAAAAACGCGGCACCCGCGCCACAGGCTCCGGCCGCCCCGCCATCGCCTGCACCGACGCCAGCCGCCGCACCCGCTCCGGCAGCAGAACCACCCATGCCCAGCCAGCCTGAACCGCCGCAGCCACCCGAACCACCGACCTTCCAACCACCAGAGCCACCTGTGTTCCAGCCACCAGCTCCATCGCGGCCCAAGCCAGAAACTCCTGATGATCCCGGCATCAGTTTCGAGGAAACGCCACGTACGCCAGGCCCTCAGCCACCCGTCAACAACCCGGGTCCGCCAGCCGCCTAGAATAGGGAGGCGGGCGCATGCAACCCATCGAAACGTACAAGTATCTCTGCTTGTTGGCTGTCATCATCCTCATCTTCGGCCTGCTATTCCTCCTTTGGAAATGGCCGCAGCTATATACGTAGCGTCCGTCAATAAAATCCAGCACCCCAATCTGCTGATATGGCAGGCAAGTTACTACGCCGCGTTTTTCGCCGCCATTTTATGCGTCACGTACCTCGGCTAGGCCGCACCTGGTATAATCACAGTAATGAACCCGCCAGAAACAGTCCGCCTCAACAAGCACCTCGCCTTGCAACTGGGCATCTCGCGCCGTGAGGCGGACGAGCTGATCGCAAAAGGTCAGGTGACGGTAAATGGCACCCCGGCGGCACTTGGCGCGCGGTTCGCGCCCGGCGATAGCATTTCCGTAAAGGGGAAAAGCGTCGCGGAAGGCGCAAAATACCAGTACGTCGCGTTCAATAAGCCCGTTGGCTACGTTTGTTCGCGCCGCGCCCAGGGCGACAACCCCACGATTTACGCCATTTTGCCAAAAGAATTCCACGCGCTCAAGCCCGTTGGCCGGCTCGATAAAGACAGTTCGGGCCTGATCTTGCTCTCCAACGACGGCGATTTCGCCTACCGCATGACCCATCCGAAATTCGCAAAAACCAAGGTATACAAAGTAACGCTCGACCGCGAACTCGAGCCGCTTCACCAGCAGGTGATCAGCGACTACGGCGTGCAGTTGGAAGACGGCGGCAGCAAGCTCGGCCTCGCCCGGCTCTCAGATACCAACAGGAAAGAGTGGCAAGTCACTATGCAGGAAGGCCGCAACCGCCAAATCCGGCGCACGTTTGCCGCATTGGGCTATGAGGTAGTAAAACTCCATCGCACCAATTTTGGCAATTATTCGCTTGGCGATATGAAGCCGGGCAAGTACAAAACCGTAAATATTCAGTAGGTGATATAGCAAAGTTCCGACGCATCCTGCTCATGCTCGCAAAGTTTTCCTACCTCTGGTATAATTAGCCAAAGTTATGGCTTCGAAACTCCCTACGGTTGCGATCATCGGTCAGGCGAACGTCGGCAAGAGTTCGCTTTTTAACCGTATGGTGCGCGCCCAGCAGGCCATCGTGGCGCGCGAGGCCGGCACCACGCGCGACAACGTGCTGGGAAGGGTAGAGTACAACTACCACCAGTTCTGGCTGGTGGACACCGCCGGCCTGAAAGACCCGAATGACGAGTTCGAGGCCAGCATCCAAGAGCAGATCACCGCGGCGGCGGAAGCGGCCGACGTCATTTTGGTAGTCGTCGACAGCAGCCAGTATGCCAGCGACCAAGACAAATTCGTCGCCAAAAAGGCGCTGAAAAGCAAAAAGCCGGTCATTCTCGTTACCAACAAGGCCGACCTCAAAACCGCATTGCCAAACGACGAGTTCAAGCGCCTGGGCGTAAAAGACATCATCCGCACCAGCGCCGAGCACAACAGCGGCGTCACCGACGTACTCGACAAAATCGTCGAACACATCCCGGCGCGTCACGAGGAAGTGCCCGACGAAACGCTGCGCATCGCGCTGATCGGCCGGCCAAACGTCGGCAAAAGCCACCTGTTTAACACGCTGGCGGGCAAACAGCAGGCCATCGTGGCGAATATCGCCGGCACCACGCGTGACGTCAACCGCGTGGCGGTAAAATACGGCGGCCGCGACATTGAGCTACTGGACACCGCCGGCATGCGAAAGCCAGGCAAGCAAGAGGTGGGAATCGAGAAATTCAGCGTCCTTCGCACCCTCCAGGCTATTGAGGAAGCCGATATCTGCCTCCTCCTCATGGACGTAGGCGAGCTCAACACCGCGCTCGACCAACGCCTTGGCGGCATTATCAACGAGGCGGGCAAAGGCATGGCTATCGTTATCAGCAAGTGGGACAGCGTGGAGGGCAAGGACGCCTACACCCGCGATGCGCTAGCGCCGCGCATTGCCCACGCGTTCAACTTCACCCCTTGGGCGCCGCTTATCTTTACCAGTAGCGTTACCGGCCAAAACGTCACCAAGCTGTTTGATTTGGCGCTGGATATCGACGCCCGGCGCAAGCAAACCACCAAAACCCGCGTATTAAACGACCTGCTGCAGCGTGCCGTCCAAAAACACCCACCGGCAGGGCTTAAAAATACCCACCCTAAACTCCGCTACATCGTCCAAACCGACACCGCGCCGCCGTGGTTCGTCATCTACGGC
>CBIMUR010000092.1:0-3278 GCA_966247155.1 uncultured bacterium | reverse complement strand
GCTGGCCAGCAACACCTCTTGCTGCTTCGGGTCGTGCGCCGATTGCCCCAAAAGCACCCAGTCTACCTTGGCTTCGTCGATTGCCATGGGGATATACTGGTCGATCTGGTACTTTATAGTGCTGCGCAGCTCGGCCTCAGGCATCGTTGGCACGTCGATAACGGTGGTAAACGTTTTTTGCGACGGTAGCCCTATCACAACGTTTTTCGTCTTGATACCGCTCTGCCCCACCGCTGTCATGATAATTTCACCCAGGCGGTGCTCGGATTCTTTAGAGTTAGCACTGGTCGTCTTTAAATCAACCGGCGCGTAGCCGTAGTGAAGGAGCGACCAATTATCTTGGCCGCTGCTTGCAAGTTGCACAACGCGCACCGCATTGGTACCGATATCGAGTGCAAAAAAGTCGCCCACGCCTTTTAGTAATGCCATATTGTCCTCCATTATACATAAGCGCTATCGTATCTGGCAAGGTTTTTGCGCAAAATGCCCCTGCTAAAAACGCGGCGGCAGTTCGACCGAATAGACTGTCTGCGCCTTATTGTTGCCGACCGCCTGCAAACGCGCCCACAAAAAGGCATCCGCGCGCAGGTTAAAGCGCTCTGCCGGGTCGCCGCCGTCCTTTCCTGCCGTCCGGTTCAAAAGCAGCCTGTCCGTCACCACCGGCCCGTTGACCACCAGCTCCTCATCGCACTTTTCAGTCGTGAGGTTACCACTGAAGTTGTAGCACGTGTTGACCGTACCGCTCGCCACCAGCCATGCGTCTACCCGCGTGACGCTGTCGCGGATATTGATGTCATTCGCGATAATCACCACTTGCGGAATATCCGTAAGCGAATGCAAAGTCGCGCCACTATAACTGATATTACCCCTTATAGTTACCGTGCCCGACGCCATAATCACCGCCGATTTGCCCGCCGGAATATTCCCCCCGGTAATCGTAAGGTTGCCCGCCGTGTATACCCGTGCAGATTTGCCCGTATCAAATGTCAAGTCTGCCAGGTTCACGCTTCCGCCGGTAGCCTGTTTGTTTTGCGACGCGCCAAAGTACGCGGCAATGTTCGGGGCCGGCGGGAAATTCGTCGGCGTCGTGTAATTGCCAAACGCGTCCGCGCCCAAATCATCCTTGTTGGCAAATGTCAGCGTGCTCCAGGCGGCCTGGTTGTCGTTCGTCGTGCCGTTCGTTCCCGAGCCCGATGCGAAGCGGGAGTTCGGGCCTACCGACAGCGCGCCGTACTCTACCCAGCTGCCAAATGTCCGCTTAGTGCCAGCAACGTCTTTGATGGTCGTGCTCGTCTCAATCCGGCCACGCACCGAAACGTCGCCACCCCACACCTGTATCTTCGGTTTTTTGCTCACCACCATGCACACCATCGCGCTGTGCCGCCACACCGGCGTCGCGGCCGGCGTCGGCTTGCTAACGGACGCCACGAAACACACCTTCGAGCCTGGCGGTATGTCGCCCGGAGCGGTGTATATATACTGCGGGTCAAACGCCGTCATCGGGTTTCTAAATACCATCTTTTCATTGCGCTGCACCGTGTCGCAGTCCGAGCGCTGGCTGCTCGTAAACGCATCACACGGGTCACTACCGCTGTCGCGGGCCTTCTTTTCAGCCGTACTGAGCGTCCTGCCCGGCGCATACACGTACTTGGTTAGCCGCCAATCGGTCGGGTCACTGTTCGGCCCTACGTCGGTCTGGGCAACGCTGTTGCCTACCGGGGCCGACCCTCCTGCCTCGATAGAATTTTGGTTAAGCGTCGCGGTCGGCGTCAGCTTGAAAATATTCCTCACATGAATCCGGATCGAAAGCGTCACGGAGTTTTGGTGACACCTGTTGATATTGAGCTTTCGCGGCGGATACGTGTACAGGTTGTTCTCGATACACTGGTAGGTATTGTAGTAATACGTGTTGTACCCGCGCAGCGTAAACCGGATTTTCACCTCCACGTCCTCGGTGATACCATCTGGCGAGTTGGAGACGTAACTGAACTTGGTCGGGGTCGCAAACCAATACCGCGTGGTCGACTGCCGGGCCGTGCCGATATATTTACCGACTGCCGTCCCTGAGATATGGCCGTCGCCCTGCACCACCTGAATATTATCGATCCGAAAGCGCGTGTCGGTCAGCGCCGGCCAGTTGGTACCGCCGCCCATCGGGTTCGGCCGGCGATCGTTGGCATTGCTCAAACTGCGCACCACGCGCTTGTCGGTATATTTATAGTCAGCGCCGGCGCCATCTGGCGACACGAGCCCGGCACACAGGAATTTCACCATATTAAGCTGCAGCGGCACGCTTTTCGTGCCGTAGTCTACGACAATCGGCGCCGTGCGTGCGCTATTGTTTTTCGTGGCGGTATCGGCCATCGACAGCCACTGCTTGCCCTTGTACGACGGCGCCCCATTAATGGACTGTCGCGGCGGATGGCCGGCACGGCGCTCTTCACGTACGCCGTCGTAACATTGCCTGTCCCAGTCGATCGCCTGCTGAACGCCGCCATACAGCTTGGCATTTATCTCTGCCGTCGAATACGGCGCCTTGGCCAGCGCCGCGTACGTGTCCTGCGCCATCAGCGCAGCAACCAGAAAACTCGCTACCACTAAAAACGCGGCAGCCGTCATGGCAACCCGTTTTTGCAGAAGCAGCCGGATGCCCATTATTGCTGGTGCTCCCGGTGGAATTTATCGGCCATATTACTACCCTCAGACAGCCGGTCTTCCGACAGCTTCTGGTTGGCCTCCGTTTCGTCGGCATTCCGTTTCAAGAAGTCAACGTCTTTATGCAGCTCCTTCATGGGGATAATACTGACCGTAAACGCGTTACTGTAGCCCACCACAGGGTCGTACACTTGGTCGAGTTTTTCCATGTAGTCGGCGCTGGCTTTGTCGTCGCCGGCCGCAAGGTTATATTGCAATACTATATAAAGGCAGTTCGGGTCGCTGTCGAACCCCTTTAGCGCTCGGATCTTGTCGACCACCGGCGCCAGCGCCACCTGGTCGTTGTTCTCCAGGGGCGCGTTTGCCTCGCGGATGATCGCCGGCGTGCATACCTGGGTTACGGCGACTTTTTTCGGCGCTGGCGTTTCAGCGACCGGTTCGGTCTTCGCCATTAGCCACCAAACGAGTCCGCCCGCCACTAAAACGGCAGCTACCGCCCCGCCGATGATTATCCATCGCTTCTTGTGCGACACTTTTGCAAGCGGGCTGGCAGGTTGTTGTTGCGGGGTTTCGTCCGGAGCCATAGTTCTTGTGCTTAAGTTATTACCACCATCATACCATAC
>CBIMUR010000091.1:0-3375 GCA_966247155.1 uncultured bacterium | reverse complement strand
TTTGCCAAGTTATTGCACAAGTATTCACTTGGTGGTATCGTAGCAACAAATGACCAAGCGTACAGTCTTTGAAAAGATTTGGGACAAAGAAATACCCTCGCACGAACTTTACCGCAATGATAAGCAAGGGCTATTGGCCATGCTTGACATTTTTCCTGCCACGGCCGGCCATACCCTCGTCGTCCCACAGGAGGCAGTTGATCAGTGGACGGACCTTCCGGATGTACGTCTGATGCAGGCGGCTATATTAGGCAAATTCGTCGCAAAACATATACTGCAGACCCTCAAGCCGTTACGCGTTACGAAGCATACGATAGGCTTCGGCGTTCCTCATGTTCATGATCAATACATACCCAGCTACGAACGAGGAGATACCGCATATCTCTACGATCCTAAAAGGATGGAATCTCCCGCCGATGCCAGTGAATTAAAAGCCATGCGCGAAGCGTTGAAATTCCCCGAAGACCTCTCTGAGCTTGTTGACGCAAAAATGATAGAGCTGGCGGCTCGGCTCGGCTAATCTGCCACCAGTAGCCTAGCCCCCGCAAAGGCTCGGTAGGACCATTACCTGTTAAAATAGTGCAATGGCCAACGACAAATACACCACTATCTTCCTTGACTGGGGCGGAGTGATTGCCAATGATCCTGGCGATGACTTTTTGGGGCAGCTGTTGCGCGGCGCTTTGCTTTAACGCACAGTTCGTCTTTCTGCTATACTTGCCATATGATAAAAGCAATCACTTTCGACCTCGACGGCGTCTATTTTCCAGACGGTAAGGTCAATTTCATACACAAGCTTCTCAAGCCCGGGGCATCCCAGAAGGCGAAGCCAAGCGCGTATTCCTTAAAAGCGACCAGATGAACAACCGGTACAAGCTGGGCAAAATGTCTGACGATGAGTTTTGGAACTGGGCCGCGAAAGAGTGGAGTCTTGACCTTTCGCCCAATGAGTTCGCTGATCTTTTGGTCGCGAACTACAGCGTTGACCCGCAGGTCGAGGAGGTAGTGAAGCTTGCTCGTCAGCGTGGATACAAAACGCTGGTTTGCTCAAACAACTTTCCAGCGCGCGTCAACGGGCTACAAAAAAATTTGGTTTTCTCGATAATTTCGATGCCGCCGTTTTTTCGTACGAGGTGGGCGCCGCCAAGCCGTCGGAGGCGATTTTTGCAGAGCTAGTGAAACGGGCAGGAGTTCCCGCGCATTCGATCGTTTTCGCCGACGATGACGCCAGCAAACTTGCGGGCGCAAAAGCGCTAGGTATAACGGCCTTCGTATACGAGGGCTTCGACGCGTACCTGGAGCAATTAAAACAGCTGGGGTAAAATTATGACAACAAGCCACGCGCCCGATAATTACGAATGCCCCATCTGTCTGGGGCTTCAGGGCAGCGACAGTCCAAAAACACTCATCAAACCGTCCGATTTCGTGTACCGCGACGGGCTGGTAAGTGCGTTCATTAATACGTTTTTCATGGGCAAGAATGCCGGACATGTTATCGTCGTGCCAAACGCTCACTATGAGAACATTTATACCCTTCCGGAACCTGAAGGCCACCGTATCTTTGACGTGGCTCAAAAAATAGCGCTTGCCATGAAGGCAGCATACGGCTGCGACGGCATCACGACGCGCAACAATAACGAGCCAGCCGGCGACCAGCACGCCTTCCATTTTCATTTCCACGTTTTTCCGCGGTACAACGACGACGGGTACAATTCTGTCGCCCCGGCCGACAAACGCCTGGCCGAACCAGACGAACGCGCAGGGTACGCCCAGAAAATAAAAGCAGCCCTGGAAGCTCACGAGTAGCGGAGATATCCGCGCAGAAGAAGAACGCGTTTTCTGTTAAAGTAAATAACATGAAACGAATCGAGCAAACCTATACGATCAAAGCGCCCGTCTCTAACATGATTATTACTTTGGTCCGATAAAAGAATTGTTGGAGGCATAATGCTATAATTCAACCATGCCTAAGCCCATTACTTACACCACCAACCACAAATATCATATCGTTGAATATTCACCGCAGTGGCCCGGCTGGTTCGCGCAGGAAGAGAAGGTCCTGAAGGGTATTTTCGGCGATACGGCGCTGAGCATTGAGCACGTCGGCAGTACCGCCGTGCCCGGCATGGCCGCGAAACCGCAGTTAGATATTTTGGTACAAATGCAAATTGCCAGCGATGCCGATGCCTTCACCGAAGCGTTAGCAGCAGCCGGCTACACGGCCTACGGCGACGCCCTGAAGAAGGGCGGGCGGCTTTTCTCGCGGTGGGAAAATGGCGAAAAGGTGGTCAACCTGCACGTCTACCAACCCGAATCGCCCGCCGTCGGAGAGTACATAAAAGTACGTGACTACCTTATTTCACATCCCGAAGAAGCGGCGGCCTATGCGGCATTAAAAATGGAACTGTACGAAAAATATCCCGATGATTATTTGAAGTACCGCGAATACAAAGACCCATACATCGACGCTATGAAAGAGCGGATCGGGTAGCAGCATGGAGCGTTTCACGCTGCGCGCGGCTGTTTACCTGCTGCTCGTAAAAGAAGGGAAGGTTTTGCTCCTCCGCCGGTCCAATACCGGGTGGCGGGACGGCCAGTACACGCTGCCGGCCGGGCACGTAGACGGCAATAGTCCCATTCGCGCCGAACTTTGCCGTGAAGCAAAGGAAGAGCTCGGTATAATACTGGAACCATCCGACCTAGATTTCATGCACGTCATGCACCAACGAGACAACGCCGAATACGTCGACTTCTACTTTCTCGCGACAAATTGGCAAGGCGAACCGCGCAACTGCGAGCCTGAGAAATGCGACGATATGCTATGGGCGCCGCTAGATGAACTGCCCGAAAATACCGTCCCGAACGTGCGCCAAGCACTCGCGGCACATGCCAGCGGCAGCGCGTATTCTGAATTTGGCTGGAAATAACCGCGCAGACTCTCGTATCTCTTGCGCTGGCGCGGTACAATAAGTAGGAACTATGACAAAAAAATTCAAAAAACTCATCAAGTTGCCTCCGCTGAACGACACGGGCAGTAGCATAACCGACGCTACCATCACCAACGCCTTTTCATCCAGCACGGACGCTGCCACTACGCTCACGCCAAACTTGCGCGCGCTCCGCCTAGCCATGACGGCGAGTGACCTGCTACTTTCCATGGGCGTGCCGGCCAACAACGTGGTCTCCAAATCGCTCGACATCACCGAAGCGTTTTGTGACCGGCCAGTATATATCAACATCAGCTCCAACCTCGTCACGCTCTCCCAGCCGCGCGGCATACGCGACTAGCCGATTACCCTTATACGGCCAGTCGCCATGCGCGGCATCAACAACATGAACATCCAGTCGGTGCAAAAGCTGATTTACAAAATCCGT
>CBIMUR010000090.1:0-3406 GCA_966247155.1 uncultured bacterium | reverse complement strand
AAATCGTTTCGTAACTATGCCGACTACATGCAAACGGAAAGTTTCGAAAATGGCGTGAAAAAATTGCTGCGGCTGGGCGAAGAAAAGCCGACGGCGATCATGTGCGCCGAAGCCGTGCCGTGGCGCTGTCACCGCTCGCTGGTGGGTGACGCGCTGGCAGCGCGTGGCGTGCGCGTGCGAGATATCATCAACGCTACGAGCGTGCCGGACCACCGTATGACGCCGTTCGCGGTGGTACGTGGAACGGAAATTACCTATCCCAAATCGGCGCTAGAGGGTGGCAAAGAGTAGCATGGCGGAGGATCCTATCGAAAAGCTCCGCCGGGAGATTAGGCTGCATAAAAGCAACGAGCGTTTTTTGCAGATGGGCTACGAACCGTTGTTTTCAGGCTCGCCAACGGCAAAAATCGTGATTATCGGGCAGGCGCCAGGCATAAAAGCCCAGACGGACGGCAAGCCTTGGAGTGACGCAAGCGGCGACCGGCTGATGAAATGGCTGGGCGTGAGCGAGAGTGAATTTCGCGACGCGACGCGGATCGCGCACATGCCGATGGATTTTTACTATCCTGGCAAAGGCACGTCGGGCGATTTGCCGCCGCGGAAAGATTTTGCCGCGCTATGGCACGAAAAAATTCTCGCCTGTATGCCGCGGGTCGAGCTGATCATCCTGATAGGCCAGTATGCCCAGGCGCATTACCTGCGCGGCATGAAACGGCCGACCCTTACGGAAACGGTGCGCGATTTTGAAACGTATCTGCCGCGGTATTTCCCCCTTGTTCATCCGTCGCCGCTGAATTTCCGGTGGTTTAAAAAGAACGAATGGTTTGAGCAGGAGGTCGTGCCGCAGCTGCAGGCGCGCGTAAAAGAGATGCTGCGCTAGTAGGATTGCCGGGGTGCCAACTTTTGCATAGTAGCGTATAATGTGCTTATGACTATATTGCGCCGCCTAGGATTGTTCGCCTGCGTGTTGCTTTTTTGCGGGAGCCTTGCCTTGTGGGCGTTTTTTGTGGGGATTTATGGTATTTTGAATACGCCGCAGCCGCTAGAGCACGCCTTGCAAGACAGCGGGGTCTACGAAGAGATTTTACCGAACACGCTCGCCGAGCAAGCAGCCACGTCGCCGTTGCCGCTGCGTGACATTGGCGTACGCGAGGCGTTCCAAGAGGCGCTGCCGGCGACATTTTTCCAGCAGTCGGCAGAGCAGGCAATCAACGGCACGTATACCTGGATGCACGGCGGCAGCGACAAACTGGAGTTTTCTATCGATACGACCACGGCAAGGAATGCCCTTGCGGATAACGTCGCGGCACATGTGCGTGAGCAGATGAAATCGCTGCCGCCCTGCAAGCACGCAACGCCGCCGCCGGTGTCGGCGCAAGAAGCGCTTTCGCTGATATGTATGCCCCAGGGCGTTACGCCAGATGCTGTCGCGAACGCCGCCCGCCAAGAAATAATGGCAAGTAATTTGCTGTTCGAAGGCGATGCCATTACTCCGACGACGCTGAAGAACGAGCACGGAGAGCCGCTAAGCGGGCAGCTGGCATTTTTGCCAGGGGCGTACAGCGCTTACAAGCTTGCCCTGGTCGTCCTTCCGCTTGCTGCCGGGGCGTTTGCCTGCGCGGTTATTTACTGGAGTAAAACACGGAAAAAGGGCCTGCGTCGCGTTGGCTGGTTGGCGCTGGTGACCGGCATGATAGGCATGGTGTTGGCTGCCGTAGGGTTTGAGCTGTTCCATATGGGCGTTCTGGTGTTTGGGTTGCCGCTTCCTGCGTCTCCGGACATGGAAGCCAAGCTATTAGCAACGATGGAGTCGCTGGCGGCGACTGCCCGCCCGTGGTGGCTGGGCATTACGGCGGGGTATACGGTGCTTGGTATAGTCTGGGTAATCATTTTAAGGCTGCGCGGGCCGGAGCGCGCGCTGAAATTCAGCAAAAAGCAGGAATTGTAATAAGGGGGTACCCCTGCCGGCTACCGCTTCATTGGCAATAGCCGCGTTGACTTTAGCCGGTGCGGACCATAAAATGGTAATCATAAGCGTAGAAAGGATATCCGCTCAGTCACGGACTTAATGGAAAGACGGTAAAGTAACTGATGGCAAGATTGCCAATCGTTGACGGTGACGCTGGTAACTGGGGTACTATCCTCAATACCTATCTTTCCGTATCCCATGACACAGACGGCACGCTACTGGGTGCCAGCGTTGAGGCGGCGGGTGCCGAGATGGCCGCGAACAAAGGCGCCGCGAACGGCTATGCCAGCCTGGGTGTGACAGCCCAGATTCCATCCTCGCAAATCCCAAGCGACGTTACCACGCAGCGGATAGAGGTAGCAGAAAGCGGAAGCGTTGCGGGCACGCGCAAGCAGCTCAACCTTATAGAGGGTGCCGGCATTACTATTAGCGCGGTGGATGACAGCGCGAATAACCGGGTTAACGTGACGGTTACGAGCACCGCTACTGGCGGGGTGTCGAGCGTCAACGGCCAGACCGACGACGTAACGCTGGATGCCGGCGACGTAGGCGCCGACCCGGCTGGGACGGCTGCAGCCGCTGTCGCGACGGCACCGGCAATCATCCGCTATGATACAGGCACCTCTTCGTACCCGGCGCGCTCTACCGTCACGACCGACGGCAGCCGGACGGTCATATGGATGGGAGCGACCGCACCGCCCATTGGTAGCGGCGGGGCAATCAATGACATTGACGTGTGGTGGAAAACGCCGTGAGCAATAGCACGTGGCATGCGATAGGCAACAAGTGGCGGCGTATCGGGGCGGATCCTATCACGCCGGGCGCGCCGATACACAAGCCGATAATAGGGGCGGCCACGCTGAGCGACAGCCAGGCGTCGTTTAGTAGCCTGGAGTCGCAGGTCGGGTCGCTTTTGATGCGGCGTTCGTATACCGGCTCGGAGATTTTTCCGGCGACGTTTGCCGAATCGACCGCGGGCATCGACGAGGGCGTGCGCGAATCGATGTGGTCATTCAAGCCCGTGCCGTCGGCTTTTGCGGCGGGCGATAATGACGATTGGTTTAATGATTTTCTCGATTCTGTCCCAGCTGGCCACAAAATGATATTCATTATGTGGCACGAGCCGGAAGACAATATAAAAGACGGTGATTTCACCCTGGCGGACTGGAAAGCGGCCAACAACCGCATGGGCCAGCTGGTGCACGCCAAAGGTCGCCCAGAGCTGCGCACGGCGATCTGCCTGCTGGGCGCCTGGACGTTCGACCCAACCAGCCCGTACCACACCATCGACTACTGGGATAGCGGTTTCGATGACAATATCGACTATGTGGGCTTCGACCCATATACCCAAGACGGCAACTTTACGCCCATGGGGAGCGACAACAACTTTCAGCTGGCCATGAATTGGGCCATGACCACCCATAGCAAGCAAGTGAT
>CBIMUR010000089.1:0-3423 GCA_966247155.1 uncultured bacterium | reverse complement strand
AAAAATACATAGGAGGCGACCGTGGCCAGCGCGTCGTGCCGCCTGAGGTTGCCGCCCGCTACCTCAGGGGAGCGCCAAAGAAACCTATGAAAGACGTTTTCCGTCACCCAGGGCGAGGTGAAGTGGTGCACGGCAACCAAGTTGGCGTAGCAGAAAACATGCGCAACAGGATTGATGAAGTTCGGCGAACTGCCGCGTACCGTGCCAGCAGATTTGGGCGGGCGGTGATAGCGAAAAGCATGTCGGCCGCGGAAACAGCGAAAGACATCGCCGGGGCAACCGCGCTTGCCCTAACGGGCGAAGCCGCTCACGAGCTGGAAATGACGCGGAAATACGGCCCCGACGTGCTGCATATGCCCCAGAAAGAGCGTGAAGAGTGGATAAGCTTCGTAGATAGCCTGCCGAGCAAACGAAAGTTTCTGGATAATAGGATAGCCCCAGGCCAATTTAACCGGAAAATGCGACGTACAGCTGAGAAGCTTGGGCTTGTCGAAACGCCCGGCGCCCCGAAGGGCACTGCTAAGAAGAGCGAACGGAGAACGGCGCAACGATACAAGGGCCGCCACCGAAGGCCGCAGCGGCTCCAGTACCGATAAATCGTCACAAAACCGCCATTCCGTCCGGATGGCGGTTTTTGCAAAAAGCAGTAAAAAATACACACCCCGCGTGTAGAAGTAATCGCGGTTATGGTATACAATTGATAGTGATGATTTTACTTGATAGGGTAACGAAATCGTACGGCAAAGAGACGAAACCTGCTATTAACAGGGTGAGTTTGCATGTGGAGCCGAAAGAGTTTGTTATTTTGGTGGGGACGAGCGGCGCCGGAAAAACCACGCTATTGCGCCTTCTCACGCGCGAGGAAAAGCCGACCAGCGGCAAGATTGTGGTGGGCGGGATTGATTACGACACGCTCAAAGACAAGCACATCCCGCTGCTGCGCCGCAAGATCGGCGTGGTGTTCCAGGATTTCAAGCTGCTGCCGCAGCGCACGGTGTTTGAAAACGTGGCCTTCGCGCTGGAAATCGCGGGCATGACCAACCGCGAGATAAAAAGCACGGTGCCGAAGGTGATAGAACTGGTAGGGCTCACGGGGAAGGAAAAGCAGTTCCCGCACCAGCTGTCCGGCGGCGAGCGCCAGCGCGTTGCCATTGCCCGCGCCGTGGTGCGCCAGCCAAAAATCCTGATTGCCGACGAGCCGACCGGCAACCTCGACCCAAAGCACAGCTGGGATATCGTGCGGCTGCTTGAGAAAATCAACAAATACGGCACCACCGTACTGCTGACCACGCACAACGTAGAGATAGTGAACAAACTGAAGCGCCGCGTCGTTACGCTGGAGCACGGCAAAATTACCAGCGACCAAGCGCAGGGGAGTTACCGGCAATAATGGCAAAGAAGAAACTCGACGCAAAGGCATTCGCCCAGCAAAAACGCAAGCGCCGCCAGTGGCTTACTTTCGTGCGCATGTGCCGCTATGGTATCAATAATTTCAGCCGCAACGCCTGGCTGACTATCGCCGCCACCGCCGTGATGACCATTACGCTGCTGATCGTCTTCATCACGCTGGCGTCGCGCAACGTGCTGCTGGATACGGTCGGCGAGATCCGTGACAAGGTAGACATGTCGATTTACGTAAAGACTGACACGAAAGATGAGGACGTTGCCAAGATAAAAGAGGGGCTGGACGGCCTGAAATCGTCCGTCCGCAGCGTGGAATACGTCAGCCCGGAGAAGGCGCGCGAGAACTTTGCCCAAGACAATAAAGCGAGTAGCGATACGCTGAACGCGCTGAACGAGGCAACGAACGCGTTTCCAGGCACCTTCCGTATCAAGCCGGTTGATATCAACAAAACCGACGAGCTGCGCCATTTCGTTGACACCGATGAAACGCTGAAGGCGAATATCGACCCCAATCGTAAGCCGTCGTTTGCCGGTGAGCGCAAATCGGCTATAGAGAATATCGGCCGTTGGGTCGGGTTTGCCGAAAAGGCCGGATTTGTAGGCAGCATTATCTTTATTGCTATTTCGTCGCTGATCGTTTTCAATACCATCCGCATGGCTATCTTCAACCGTAAAGACGAAATCCAAATGATGAAACTGATCGGCGCCGACCGTGGGTTCATCCGCGGGCCGTTTGTGGTAGAGGCGGTGGTGTACGGCTTTATTGCCGCCATCGTTGCCACGGCGCTAGGCATGGCTATTCTGTATGCGTCTAAAGACAAGCTGCTGAGCTACGGCGTCGACGTGGCCGGAACCATTGATCTGGTAACGGTGTACATTGGCTTCGTTGTTCTGGGCATGATACTGCTTGGCGCGGTCATTGGCACTATTTCTTCACTTCTTGCAACGCGAAAATACCTGAAAATTTAATAAAAGGAGGGCATTGACAAACAAGTTATGCTTATGGTAAAGTCTAAATTAATGAAACGATGGTCCACCACGCCAGTCGGAAAGTCACGTACGTCACGCCTGAAACGCATGGCGCTTCTTTCGGTCGCTGTGGTTACTGCGGTAGTCATGCCGATTGCGTTCGTGACTCAAACTACTCGGGCTGAGTCGATAGCCGAGCTTAACGCTAAGATCGACGCTCTCGAGGCAGAGCAGCATCAATACCAAAAGGTTGCCCGTGATTTGAACGCCAAAGCTGATACGCTTGCGAACAAAGTGAGCGCGTTGCAAAACCAGCAGCACCGCATGCAGGCGCAAATCAACCTGAGTCAGGCCAAGTACAACAAGCTGCAGAAGCAGATCGAAGAAACGAAGAAAAAAATCGCCGCCAACAAAGATGCATTAGGCGAGACGATTGCCAACATGTACGTTGATAGCGACGTGACACCGCTGGAGATGCTTGCAAGCAGCAAGAACATCGGCGATTACGTTGACAAACAGGCCTACCAGTCGTCAATCAACGATCGGTTGACAGAGACGATCGGGCAAATCAATGACCTTAAATCGCAGCTTGAAAAGCAGCGGCAGAAGGTAAAGCTTGAGCTGCAAAACCAAAAGACGGCCAAAGCCAAGTTGGCTGAATCTCAAGCGGAACAGCAGCGGCTGCTGAATGAAACGAACGGCAAAGAGAGTATTTACAAGAAGCTTATCAGTAGCAACCAGGCGCAGCAGGATGCGCTGTCCCGTCAGATTGCCGACCAGATGCGCGCAACGATTACTAGCGGCGGAGCCCACGTGATTTCCGTCGGTGGCTCTGGTGGCGGCTATCCATATAACTGCCCGGTTAACCAGTATGCCGTATCTCCATGGACTGATGATGGCGGCTACGGCTGTAGCCAGTGCGTTAGCTATGCTGCATGGCGGATGGGCGCCGAAACTGGTCGCTATCCTGTAGGATGGGGGAATGCCGACATGTTCCCGGGTAATGCTCGCGCAGCCGGCTTCCATGTTTCATCGGTACCTCGTGCAAAT
>CBIMUR010000088.1:0-3516 GCA_966247155.1 uncultured bacterium | reverse complement strand
CTGCAGTAAGAATGCCGTGCTTCGAATCGTCCTGTCTGCGAATTCTAAGTCGTCCATGTCGTTGGTGTCCGTGACGGGCAGTTTTATCGCTCTGTTAAGGGAAAAATCACTGAACGTTGGTGCGATGCGATATGCCGGGTAGCTATATGTCAGGCAGTGCTCGAGCATGGGTCGCTCGGCATGGTTCAGCGCCTTGACTACTTTGGTATGCGCGTCGTGTGAGAACTGCTGCGCTTGCCCGCCGGCCATGCAGTAGCCGTCGCGTGAATGCTGGGCAAAATGAGCCTCTTTATGTAATTGCAATAAACTGGGAGCGAGTGGCTCTTCTTTGAAAAAGCTGTGGTTGGCGAAGGTATGCGCGGCAAGATGGCCGTTGTGGCCACTGGTAAAATGGTGCCCTTGCACCGAAGCGTCATGGTCGATAACGTCTTGGAGGGTAAGTTTCGCGCCGCCCGGCAGTTCATTTTCAAGAAAGTCCAGGCGGCCGGTGTAAGGCATAAGATACGAAGGCGGGCGCAGGAGCGCTTTCTCCACGTTTTCCCTGAAAGTGGGATCGTACGTGAGGCCATGCTCTACCCGCGCGAAAAACCGCATTAAGGGCGGCGAAAGCGCGCGGCGGAGCGTTGCGCTGATCGGCTCGCCCGCCTCGAATAGCTCCCGGGCAATTTGCTCATCGGAAAGTTCCGGGTAGAGTTTCCCGTCTGGGTGGCTTGCATAAAGCTGCTGCGTGAGTGTCTCGAAACTTCTTGCCATAACATACCGGGTGGTTTGCTTTAGTATAATACAGCCCATGGCCGGTGTCTTTATCTATACCTGCCGTGGGCGTATACTATGACAACCATGACCGAGCTTTTGCAGGCACCAGAAATATTTTACGAGCCGTCGCTTGACGAGCTGGTTCGCTTTGCCGAGGAGGCCGGTTGCTACAGCGATGAGCCGCCCGAGCTGCTTGCCGGCGGGCATCACAACGTGGTGTGCCGCTATGGCAACGCTGTCATCAAGTGCCCGAAACCCAAGGAGGCCGGTGCCGCCCTGGACGCTGAGTTTGACTTTCTGCGTGCGGCCGGTGGCTGGCGTATGCCCCGGGCGATCGCGCGCGGCGAAATCGCGGGAACGCCGGTGATAGTGAGGGAGTTCGTGGAAGGTAAGCATAGAGATTTTAATGCGCTGGGCAAGGATGAGGTGGAGGAGCTTGTCCGGGCGATGCTTGATTTGCATGGCAACACGAGCGACCGTTTCAGCGATGCTTCTGGCACTGCCCCAACGCGCGAAGGCACCCACGCAGACTATGCGCGGGCAATGGCGGACGAAAGCGTGACCCGGCGTCTTAAAATGCTGGCGAAAGACCGCCACGACCTGTCGGTGTACCCCGATGCCCTTCTGGTGATAGAAAAGGGGCTGGAAAAATTCGAGAATCTGCTGCGTGCCAATCCGGCTGAATTCAGCGGGCGTACGTTCAGCCTGCTTCATCACGACCTCAACCCGCAAAATGTCCGCTGGAGGCCTGACGGCAGCGTCGTGTTTATCGACCCGAACCCGACGTATGGCGACCCGCTCGACGACGTGAATTATGCCATTACGAACAACCAAGGGTCGGCCGAGTTTCAGGGGCTGCTGCTTTCGGCGTACGGCCGCCTTTCTGGCCAGGGCAAGGTTTCTCCTGCCCGTATGCTGGCCTACACGCTGAAGAACTGGCTGGACGATTTGGCATGGACGATAGAAATGCAAGAGAAGCATCCGGGCGATGCCGGCTATGCGGATGCCTACGCGCGGCGGCTCGCGGCGCTGGACGGACTGTTGCGGGCAAATGAACGTTGACTGAGAACTTTTTGAGGAGTACGATAGCGGTAGACAATAAAAAAGGACCGTTACGTATGGCTCAAACGAGAAAAACAACGTCACCTAAAAAACAAACAACCCGCCGCAAAGCCCGGGGCAAATTGCCCAAAGCGATTCTTGCGCATAAGGACATTTTGCTGACGCTCGCAGTATTCCTGTTCGTAGCAGCCGTGGGCTTCTTCGCGTGGCCGCGCGGGGTGGAAGCCGCGCCGAAAAAGCTGCACTTCATACAAAATTCTACGCCGGCCGACGCGAAAAAGCTGAAGACCTGGGGCTACAATATCATCGATACCAACCCTGACATCAGCTCTATTAAGAGCCTGCCGTCGGGCACGCAGGCCATGGTGTGGATGGGCTCCGCGTTTTGCCCGTGGGGCACCGAGCGTGGCAGCGGCGACAACTGGATGGGCTGGAGCAAATTCAAAAGCTTCGTGTACGGCCAGCGCAACAACACTAAAATTTACGGGTATTTTGTTATCGACGAGCCGAACACCCGGGGCTGCGGCCTTAAAAAAGGCAAGCTGGCTCAGATGATCCGTGACCGCGCCGACTATATCCACTGTTTTGCCATCCGTTCCGACAAGTACAGCAACGGCAAGGCAAAAGTCGCCAGCGACGGCTCGTGCCTAGACAGCAAAGGCAAAAAGATTGCGCGAAAGAGCAACAAAAAGGCGTATATCGTCGATGAATACCAGCATGACTACGCTCAGGTGAGCCACGCGGCAACCCACGCCGATATCTTTGCCATCGACCCCTACCCTTGCCGCCCGAAAGGCTGCAAATACAGCGGTGGCGACGATGAATTCCTGCAGCGGATAGCGCGTGCCAAGAAATACTACGCACAGTCGCAGATAGCGCCGACCTACCAGGCATTCGGCGGCGACGGCTGGAAGCTGCCGACGGCAACGCAGATGAAGCAGATCCAGGCGTATTATGACAAGTATCTGCCGAAATCGGAGTTCGACGTGACGTATTCGTACAGCGACAAGAAGAGCGGCGGCCCGGAAGATACCTACCCCGGCCTGATCCATGCGCCGGCAAGTTTGCAGAAAGTCATGAAGGACCATAACTTTAAGAAGTAGCCTGCAAAGCCAAACGAAAAGGCCGGCGGCTTACCGGTCTTTTCGTTACTTTGCTTTGTCGAAAAGCGATACGGGAAGGTTGAGTCTGTTGGTGCGTGACAGGAAGTTTTTTAGCGCGGCCGCTGTTTCAGGGTCTTTCAAATAGGACCAATCGGTTGCCTCTTCGGTGCCTCTCTTATCTTCGCTGAACAGATTGATCGAGATACGGTATCCGCCCTCCTGGCGATCACGCATATCCTTCGCCACGCCAAGGATGTCCCTTAGAAGCGCCTCGCGTTCGGCCGGCGAAAGACGGACGGTTTTTGCCGGGCCGTCAATGCGCGTACTGGCGAATGTGCCGGTATTGATCCATAATTCGTGGGTACCGAGCATTTTTGCGGCGGAAATGGCAAGGTCCGGCTGGATAAAATCAGCAGCCGCGGGTATTCGGCCGTTATCGTCCGGCCATGGGAAGCCCTGGACGCCGAAGCTCGACACGAGGCGGTCGTCAAGGCCCTGTACGTATTCCGCGAGGCTGGCATGAGTGCCATGCTCCCACTCCGTGTCGGTGGGCGCGTAGGTGGCGGCGTTAAGGAGGACGCTGCCTTTGGCGCCC
>CBIMUR010000087.1:0-3570 GCA_966247155.1 uncultured bacterium | reverse complement strand
TTCGAGACTTGAACTCGAGACCCCTTCCTTACCATGGAAGTGCTCTACCACTGAGCTAAGGCGGCGTACCTCGGTTAATTGTAGCAAATTAACCGGTAAATGCCAAGCAGGCGAGGGGTGTTATTTTTTACGTGCCGGCGTGGTACGGCGAGGTTTGATGCGCGAAATAACGGCCGATTGCAAAAGCGACCACACCACGGCGTTCGCAAGGAACATCCCGGCGCTCAGGATAGCAAGCATCAGCACGTTCTGGCCGAGTTCGCGGTTGAGCAGGCCAACGATACCAGCAGCGACCAGCAACGTGACCGCCAGGGCAATATATGCGTGTTGCATTTGGGCGCGTTCGTTCGTTTTGCTGTTCCACGAAATAAATGATTCTTTTAGCGTTTCAAACATAATAACCTCATTGCTTAATGATGCTATTTTATCATTATATGTGTATTATGTCAATTATTAGGCCTGTCGTTCGGTGCGTTCATCAATGGATTGCGCCAACCACACGCCGTATTTGATCATTTTGTCGAGAAGCGCCATGCTCGGGCGCTGGTGCTCGGCGTACAAGTAGAGGCTTCCCTCGACAATCTCGGCCGTCAGGCTGCCAAAATGGGCGGCAATGGTCTTCGCGATATCTTGGTCGAACAGGCGCTGGGCCGCAACAAGCTGCGCCGGCTCGGTATAAAGGGCATATTTGTTCACAAATGCCGGATCGTACGCGCCAAACGTGCCAAGCGGCGCTTTTATAAGGGTAGAAAACTTGGTAAACAGCTGGGCATAAAAGGTGTCGCTATGCGTGTGCAGCCCCATGAACACGTGCGGCACGTCCACCGGTGAGTGCAGATCGAACGTCATAATGATCCAGTCGTGCGTTTTCTTTGGCTTGCCAGGAAAACGGATAGTATCGACCCGCTCTACCAACGCGATGTCATAGCCATGGTACGACCCGATACAATAGTGGTCGTCGCGGTGTTTCGCCGAAACAGTCAGGCCGCGCACTAGCCTGTGCTCGTCGCTGCGCTGGTTGACGTAGCCGAAATACACGAGGCCGGTTTTCTCGGCAAATTGCATGAACACCCGTTTATGAAGGCGCGCCTGCAACACTTTGGCGGGCACGAAGGCTTTGAGAAGTTGTTGGCTTTGCGTGACGGCGTGACGCGGTTTTTTCATGTTATTTTTTCTCTGTGATCGTATCAAGAAGCGTCGCGATGTATTCAGCATGGCTCCAGGTCAGCGGAGAAACCGACACGGAGCTGCCATCCAGGGGACTTAGCTGCTCCGACAGTATACCCGTTTCCGACGCGTGGTCGCGCACCCATGTAATAATTTCGTGGGCTTTGCCGGTTTCGCCTACTTCTATATAATACTGCGCCAGCCACAGTGACGCGATATACCACCAGTTTCCCGTGACGTCCGGGCTAACGCGGCAATAGTAATCGTTTTCATAGCGGGGCAGGCCGATTTTGTTTTCGCCGGCGTGGAACGTACGCTTCAGCGTGTCGACCGCCGCGTCCATCTCTTCGCTGTGGGCAGGGAAAAGCCCGAACATGAACGAGCCGAAAACGCTTGAGAGGTCGAACGTATCGTTGTGCTCGATATGCCCATTCTTTACGATGATGCCTTTGTAAAACGCTTTGCGCTCGGCATTGTACAAGTGTTTGTGTGCCGCTGCCAAGATATCATCTGCCGCCGAACGCCACCGCACGGCACTATCGGAGTCGTTGGCGGTTTCTGCCAGGTCGGCCGCAGCTTGCAGCGCCGCGTACACGACCGACGTGGTATACGTGGTAGTAAGGAACACTTCCTCCCACAGGTCGTAGCTTGGCTTTGGCAGGCCGGTCGTTTCATCGATATACGACGCAAGGAAATTGGCCATCGGCGTGACCATGGTATGGTAAAATTCGCCAAGCAGCCGCGCGCTGGGATGCATTTGGTAAAACTGTGCGAACACAAACAGCACCAGCGCCGTTTCGTCTTCCTGGATAGGCGGCGCGACTATGCCGTCATCGTGCACGTAGGGATGCCAGCTACTGCCCAGCGCGCCATCGGCCCGGTATTTGTGCATCAGGTAACCGCTAGGGTGTAGCCCATGCGGATCAGCGGCCACAGTACGTACGCGCCGTCACGCGGCCAGCTGTAGGCATAGGCATCGCGCGAGTAGTTCAGCATCGTCGAGTCGGTACTGGCAATCACGGCACCGCGCTTGTCGATTTGCGATTTGATGATCATGGTGCTGCGGATAAAGCTCTCTTGGTACTCGGGCGCGATTTTTTCTGCCACGTGCATGGCGGGCGCAAGCCACTGGTGCCACCAGTCGGCCGTCGAGTGGAGCCGTTTCAGCAGCCCGTCGTCACGGACCTGGCGGTGAATGTAGAGCGCTTCGCGCGACGAGGTTCCCGCCGCGATCCAGTAGTGCACGCGCCGCGAGTCATTGGCCGCGATTTGCAGCTTGAACCGTATCGTCGAGTCAACCCGCCCGTGCTCGACGTTGCAAAAACTCAGTTCGCCGTCGTCGGCATCGCGGTAGGTGCCCTCGCGGCCCTCAATGCCGAACAGCCCGATAGTGTGCTGGTCGAACGGCTCGCCATCCGCCATGCCCGACACAATAAACGCGCGCCGCCCGCGGTAATGCAAAATAGCGTGGCTGTCAGGCAGGTACTGCGCCGTATCGGTGTTACTGCGCGCGTCGCCGATATCGAACGCCTGGTGCATGAACAGGCGGATTTCGCGCGGGTGGTCGCGCATGTTCACCACGTGGATGTTGCGCATGAACGCGCTGATTGACGCATCGACCACGTCGTCCATTTCCAGCAAGATGCCCAGACGTTCGTTGCGGGCGATGGTATGGCCGATCAGCGCGCGGCTAGGGTAGCGGAACGAGAACTCCCACGAGTCCTTATCATCGAGCCAGCTGATCTCGCCGTCGACCCACACGCCCACGCGGTGGCGCAGCGCCTTGCCGGCGGCGTGGTTTTCCAGCCCCACGTACGGAAAGTAGAAGTCGTGGACAAGGCCGTAGGTATTAATACCGACGTGCAGTTCGCCATTGCTAAGAACGAGCGGCCTAGACATAGAACCCCCTGTGGCGGTGGTGCTCCATCAGGCGGAAGCGCACGTCGCGCACGGCGTTCATAAAGTACAGGAACGCGTCGTACGGCGACTCGTACGGGCTGAAGTACGCGTGCACGTCACCGTCGTGGAACCACTTGGTACACATGTAGTATACGTGGTCGCTGGTTTGCAGCTTGCGCCAGTCAGCAATCAGCCCCAGGTCGTCGGAGCGCATGATGTCGTCTTCCAGCTCGTAAAGGTGGCGCAGCGCCTCCTGCTGCATGCTGTTGCCAAGCCAAGCGGTCAGGTCGCGCTCGGTGTCGGCCCAGGTGACGGTATGCGGCATGCTGATCTCTGCGACGGGCTGGTGCGCGTCAATCGCTTCGCTGGCGGTGTAAAACGTATTACCGGGGTTTTGCAGCCACTTGCCGACGAAATGTTCGAAAAATCCAAAAATGCCGGTATCTTCCCACTGGTGCTCGCCGAAGGTTTCGTAGTCCATGAAAAGGTTGATGAGCGGGCCGC
>CBIMUR010000086.1:0-3600 GCA_966247155.1 uncultured bacterium | reverse complement strand
AGCTTCTTCTGGATGTATTTCTTGAACATACTTATGACTATCATAAACGATTTGGCAGGTTCTGTGAATTATCCGCCGTCCGGTTGCTATACTGGTACCATGCACGAAACGTTCGCCAGCCTTGGCTACCAAAACGCCGACCCAGAGTTCCAGCCGCAAGTTTCTGAAAAGCACGGCTTTTATAAACTGGAGAAAGACGGGCGGTTTTATTTTGCCAAATACTCCAAAGATAACGCCACGCGCCAAGGCAGCATTACCACCGATATCTGGTGGTGTGAAACGGTACAGAAATTACGTCGCGAGCACGGCCTCGGCCTGCGTACGCCGGAAATTATCGACCATGGCGACGACTGGTACGTTGCCCAGTGGATAGAGGGAGCGCCCAGCATGCAGCCAGGTGACCCGGCCGGGAAGTTCGGCCGGTACGTCAACGACTACGCCGCCTGCCTGGCCGCGCTCGATACCGTGCAGCCGGAATGGATAGCCACGCCGCCGCCAGAAAATAATAATTCCACGCCATACAACGAGATCGACCGCAAATGGTATACGTGGGTGGAAAAGCCGCTCCAGGAGGGGTTACTGACGGCCGGGCAGCTCGCCCAAGCGCGCCAACTCGTTGCCGATTACCGCCAGCACCTCACGCCGCATTTCCAGCATGGCGATTTCGTGCCATGGCACATTCTTATCGACGCGAACGAAGAATGGTGGCTGATTGACGGCGAGCACGCTACCACCGAAAAGGCGCGCTACTACGACCTGGCCTACATGTACAGCCGGGTATTTACGCGCCTGCACAGCCCGGAAAGCGCCGCGCAGCTGCTTGCCGCCTTCGAACGCCGCGCCACTATATCACGAGATGATCTCTACCCGGCATTTCTCCCCGTGCTTACTTCGCGCGCCATCGGCATGCATTTCGATGCCACCAACGATTTGTACGATGACGATTACCGGACCGAAGCGCAAGATTTGCTTGCCCGCTGCCTGCGCCGCGACCCCGAGCTCCTGTAGCTACAGCAGCTCGTCGAGCTTCTCGAACTGCTTGACGATCCCTTCGCTCATGCCCGTTTCCATCATGGCGTCACGTTCCGCGACGCTCAGGCAGGCGCACGTCAGCTTCACCTTCGTGCGGCCGCCGTCTAGCGCGATAAATTCGTATTTGTCCAAAACCACGTGACCACGCTCGCCAAGGCCGAGGAATTCTTCCGTCTGGATAATCCGCTCAGGCGCGCTTACCTCGTGGAAAACGCCGTAGAACGTGTAATTTTCACCGCTTTCTTCCGTTGTCACAAACTTCCACGTGCCGCCAACGCGCACGTCTATTTCCGCGTTCATGGCGCCAAACGGGTGCCACCACTTTTCCAGCAGCTCTTTTTGCGTATGTGCTTCAAACACTTTTTCGCGCGGTGCCTCAAGCTCGCGCTCGACCGTAAAAATTGGTGAATTCGGCTCTGCGGTAATTGTCGTTTTGTTGCTCATTATTCCTCCTTTAGTAACTGTTCTGACTGGTCGTGGCGGGCCTGCCACAGCGCTTCGTATTGCTTTAGGTAGTACGTGGCGTCTTTTATCGCTTCCGGCGCGATGCTGACCACCTGCCGGTTTCCCCTCCTTTGTTTGGTGATAAGTTTTGCTTTTTCCAGCACACTTAGGTGCTTGGCTACGGCCGCGAACGTCATGTCGTACTCGCCTGCTATCTGGCTGATGGTATACTGCGCGCCCATGAGCCGCCGCAGAATGTCGCGGCGGACAGGGTCGGCCAGCGAGCCGAACAGGTTGTCGAGATAAACGTTGTATTCAACCATATGGTTTAATAGTATGGCACCGTCCCCGTATTGTCAACAAAAAAACCGGGGCGAACCCCGGCTTGTTTTACGCCACTTGCTTATTGCTCTACCGTCACGTTTTCAAGATGTGCCTTGCCGCCTTTTAAGATCGCATAGGTCACTTTGTCCATCGTAGCGCCGTCAAAAACCGCATGCTTCACATCGGCGTGATGGAAAGAAACGTCACGCAGCACCGCGTCTTTAAACGAAGCGTCCCTCAGCGCCGCACCATGAAAATCCGTGCCGTTTAGCACGCGGCCCTCAAAGGACACGCCCTTCAAATCCGAAAAGCCGAAACCAGTAGCATCAAGCGTTGCGCCCGTGAACGTTGCGTTCTTTAGGGAGCTGGCTTTAAATTGCGCGCCCGTCAGGGTTGCCCCGTCAAAGCACGTGTCCTGGACGTCGCTGCCGGCAAATGTCGCGTTCGTCAAATCCGCTTCCTTGAACGAAGAGCCTTTCAACGCCGACCCTCTGAACGTCGCGCCCGTCAGGTTGGAGCCGTCAAAGTTGGACTCTGCCATCGAGCTAAAACTAAAGTCCGCCTCCACGAGCTGCGTTTCGCTCAGGTCGCTTTGCTTCAGCTCTGAAAGCGAAAATTTCGACGTGCTCAGCTTTGCCTTTTTAAACGCGTCTTTCAGGATTTTACGTACGGAAGCCTCCCTTTCCTCTGGCATTTTTGCAGATGCGGGCTGAACCTGCTCCATAATTTCCGTTACGTCGCCAAACGAATCAACCGTGGCGCGGTAGGCGGCATCGTCGCTCTTGCCTTCCCGTTTCAGGTCTTCGTATTTTTCCGTCAGGTTGGCTAGCAGCTCTTGCACCACCTCGTTTTTCGCCGGGAAGTTCCCATACGGCTTGAATGCCTCATCTAAAAATTCTTTCAGTTGCTTTTGCATACTTCCTCCTTATAGAAGTTTTTCTAAAATTTGCTTGGCATCGTTCCAGCTTTGCTTGTTGTGCTCGTACAGGTCGCGGCCGCTGGCGGTAATGTGGTAATATTTCCGTCGGCCGCCTTGGGTCTCATCGCCCCAATACGAAGTAATGTGCCTGTCTTTTTCCAGGCGCTTCAGGCTGGAGTACATCGTCGCTTCCTTCAGCTCGTAGAGCCGGCCGGAATGCTCATACACCAGCTTGGTAATCTCGTAGCCGTACTTGTCGCCATCCGCCAAAAGTTTGAGGATGATGGTGTCCGTATGGCCACGAAGCAAATCTGATGATACTTTTTTATCTATCATACTTTGCAGTATACTTCACATTACTATGACTGTCAAGGTATTATGATAGAAACTTTATCAGCTATCGTTTTTACCCTTATACCCTATACTAAAATTACGCAATCGCCCCTACTCTGGAAACGACCCGTCTGCTCATTACCCCTCCTACATAGTCGTACGATCAATGCCCTAAGCGGACACCCTTTGACAGAAAATATCCGAATTCGAAGATTGACGCCCTCGCCAAGCATTACTACCTCGCATGACTAAACAAACCACGCGTGCAACAGCAAGCTACCGTCCACGACGACCTTCACACGGAAAACCTCCTGTTCGACGATACGTTTCACCTGTCAGACGTACTTGACCTCGGTGCCATACGTATCGACAGCCCAGAATAAAAGCTGAGGCAGACATACCGACTTGGCGACAAGGCATTTGAAGCGGCAATCTCCACATCAAACAGCCTCCAGCTGGTCGCTCAACCGCAAAACTGCAAAGCCGTGGACGATCGCCCCGGAGCTCGTCAGCTACCACCGAGAGACTAGCGAAGAGGTACACGCCCA
>CBIMUR010000085.1:0-3614 GCA_966247155.1 uncultured bacterium | reverse complement strand
GGCTTGCTGGCGGATGGTTCACGAAGGGATCGCCGGATGGGCGCCACCCCAGGATCTCCTCAATAGCCAGCTGGTTAAACGCTACAAAACTATGCGGGTAGACGACGAAGTACTCCTCAGACTCTTCCAGACGGATACGTTTAAACATGGGTGCGGCAAAACCATTACGGCATTCGAGTTCTTGGGCGCCGACCTAGCGCAAATTGCCCGGATTTCTGCGAATGCGAAGGAACGTCTGCCTGGCAGCGACATCTTTTGTACGGTGTATCAGCTTTCTAGAACGGCGGAAAACCCGCACACCCTACACCAAAACGTACTATTGAGCGCGGAAGACGGGGTGGTAACAACCCACGACCCGAAAGAAGAAGACGGCGCATTTTCCCAGCAGCCATACGAAGAATTCGTTACCAGGTGGGCGGCCGCCTACAACCGGGCGCACGTAGTGGTAGCGAGGTAGCGGCGTGGGGTATAATAACCCAATGCATCCTACTCAGCTATCCTTCCAAACGCTCGCCCAGGCGCACGGCACGCCATTGTTCGTGTACGACCGTCAATATCTTTTAGAGCGCTCGCGCCAGCTCTTGGCGCTTGATCTTCCCTACGGCCTCACGCCGCGCTACGCCGTGAAGGCCAACAACCACCCGGAAATTATACGCCTGTTCAACGGGGCGGGACTTTCGTTCGATGTGAGTTCAAGCTACGAGGCGGCCGAGCTGATAGCGCAGGGTATCGCGCCGGAAAAGATCAGCCTTTCCAGCCAGCAGCCGGCGCATAATTTGCCGGAATTATTAGGGGCGGGCGTGAAATACGTGGCAACGTCGCTACACCAGCTAGAGTTATTTATAGGGGTGGCACCACAAGGCGCTGAAGTTGGCCTGCGCGTCAACCCCGGTCTGGGCGCAGGGCACAACAACCGCACTACCACTGGTGGCGCGAACTCAAGCTTTGGCCTATGGAACGCCTATTTACCGGACGCTTTAGAGATGGCCGGGGACGCCGGCATAAAAATCACGCGGCTGCACGTACACGTGGGCTCTGGTGCCGACCCAAAAATGTGGGGCGAGGTGATGAAAACGGCGCTTGGCATTGCCCGCCAGATGCCAGACGTCACCAGCCTGGATATCGGCGGCGGGTTTAAAATCCACCGGTTTGGCGACGAGCACGAGGCGGACATGGCGGAAATCGCCGGGGTTTTTGCCAGGGAGTTAGAGGCGTTTGCCGAAGAGACCGGCCGGGAGCTCCATCTAGAAATAGAGCCAGGCACGTGGTTGGTAGCCCACGCGGGCACGCTGCTGGCCGAGGTGACGGACATCGTGGATACCGGCGCGGACGGCCACACCTTCCTGCGGCTCAATACTGGCATGAATGATATTATCCGGCCAAGCATGTACGGTGCACAGCATACCATAGAGGTGCTTTCGGACACCGAAGAAGCCGCCGCTTACGTCGTGGTCGGCCACAACTGCGAAACGGGCGATATCCTGACGCCGGCACCGGGCGACCCGGAAGGGCTGGAGCCCCGCACGATGAAGCGGGCCGCCATTGGCGACACGGTGGCAATTCACGATACGGGCGCTTATTGCCGCAGCTTCGCGGCACACGGATACAACTCTTTTCCGTCTGCCAAAGAGATTATCATTTAACCTATTTACTAACCGGTGGTTTCTCTGTATAATTAACGCATACGTCGTGGAGTCTTTATAGATTGCGCGCGAAAATATAATTAATAGGAGAAATATAACTTCACATGGCAGACAAAGATTTCAGCCGAGCAAAGCCGCACGTGAACGTTGGTACCATGGGCCACGTTGACCACGGTAAAACAACTTTGACAGCTGCGATTACCGCTGTACTCGCTAAAAAGCTACCGAGCGACGTCAACAAAGCCGTTGACTACGCACAAATCGACAACGCACCGGAAGAGCGCGAACGCGGTATCACCATCGCTTCAAGCCACCAGGAATACGAGTCGCCAAACCGCCACTACGCGCACGTTGACATGCCAGGCCACGCCGACTACGTCAAGAACATGATCACGGGTGCTGCCCAGATCGACGGCGCAATCCTCGTGGTTGCCGCAAACGACGGTCCGCTGCCACAGACCCGCGAGCACGTCCTGCTTGCTCACCAGGTGAACGTTCCGAAGATCGTTGTCTTCCTGAACAAGATGGACCTCGCCGACCCAGAGCTGGTCGAACTCGTCGAGATGGACGTCCGCGAACTGCTCAGCAAGAACGGTTACGACGGCGACAACGCACCAATCATCAAGGGTTCTGCTACCAAGGCCCTCGAAGGCGACGCTGAAAACGAACAGGCCATCATGGACCTCGTTGAAGCGCTTGACAGCTACATCGACGAGCCAGTACGCGACCTCGACAAGCCGTTCCTGATGCCTATCGAAGACGTCTTCAGCATCAAGGGCCGTGGTACTGTTGCTACCGGTCGTATCGAGCAGGGCGTGATCAAGATGAACGAAGAAGTTGAGATCGTTGGTATCAAGCCTACCCAGAAGTCTGTCGTTACCGGCATCGAGGCCTTCAAGAAGAACCTCGACCAAGGCCAGGCAGGTGACAACGCCGGTCTGCTACTCCGCGGTATCGAGCGCGACCAGATCGAACGCGGTCAGGTTATCGCAAAGCCGGGCAGCATTACGCCACACACCGAGTTTGAAGCCGAAGTCTACATCCTGAAGAAGGAAGAAGGCGGCCGCCACACTCCGTTCAGCAAGGGCTACAAGCCACAGTTCTACTTCCGCACCACGGACGTGACTGGTGAGGTTGAGCTGCCAGCTGACAAGGAAATGGTCATGCCTGGTGACACCGTCACCTTCAAGGTGAAACTGCTTGCCCCAATCGCTATGGAGCAGGGCCTGAAGTTTGCCATCCGTGAAGGTGGCCGCACCGTTGGTGCAGGTGTTGTGACCAGCATCACCAAATAACAGCGTTAAAAGCTGATTGCCAGAAACCCCGAAACCTCGGGGTTTCTTGGTGATTACGGAGAGGATATGCACCACTACAGAAAAACAAGAAAAGCCTACGCTTCGCATAATGCCGGCGACCGGGCCGCGAGCGGCTGCACGTTCTGCAAAGAGGTAGGGCAGCCACGGATACTGCATGAAAACGCGACGATGTTCGTTATAGCGAACCGGGTCGCGTATGACATGTTTGAGGATCTGCGCGTACTCGACCACCTGATGGTAATACCAAAGCGCCACGTGGAATCGCTGCAAGACTTTACCGATGAAGAAAAGCTAGACCATATGGCCATAGCTGGCGACTACGAGGCGCGAGGCTACAGTATCTACTCGCGTGGTAGCGGGCAAGTGAACCGCTCGGTGAAACATCAGCACACCCACATGATGAAGCTGGGCGACAAAAAGCCGAAATTCGTTTTGTACGCCGCAAAGCCACACATTTTGATCAACAAATAACGCCAAATGCGAACACCCCGCCAGCCCGGAGGTCTACCTCTTCTATTTGTAAAAAAGCTAGGCAATATGGTATAGTTGTTTTTGTATTAGTTAATTGTCCCGAGAACTCGGCCAGACGTGAACCAACGCACGATTCGAGCAGAGGTTACGGGACCGCACAAAGGAGTTCAACCTCATGGCAGAA
>CBIMUR010000084.1:0-3623 GCA_966247155.1 uncultured bacterium | reverse complement strand
AAACCAAGCGCCGACCCCTGTATTTTGTCGAGGAATACCACGAGAGTGAAGAAACCGGCCATAAAAAATAAGGAAGAAAAAGCCCGCTTCGCCGTCGTTGGCGGCGCCAATACGGCGATTGATTTTGGGTTGCTGTTTTTGCTTACGGCGCTCGGCCTGCCAGCGGTCATCGCAAACGTCATCTCCACCACGTCGGCATTCGTCTTCAGCTTTTTCGCCAACAAAAAGTACACGTTCAAAACGGCCGGTACTGATATAAAACGGGAAATCGCCCTATTCATTGCCGTGACGCTGTTCGGGTTGTGGGTCCTGCAAACCCTCGTTATCGGCGGCGTTTCGCTGCTGCTCGCCAGCTTTCATCTGCCGGGTGAGGCGGTGCTATTCATCGCGAAGCTCGGCGCCACCTTCGTGTCGCTCGCCTGGAATTACGTGCTGTACTCGCGCGTCGTTTTCAAACAATCCAAATAATATCGTATACTGGTAATTACTATGCATATTGCCATCGACGCCCGAATTATCAGCTCATCAACCGGACGCTACGCCGAACGGCTCGTCACGTACCTTGAAAAAATCGACACCACCAACACTTATACGATACTGGTCCTCAAAAAAGATGCCGGCTACTGGACGCCGACCAACCCGAACTTCAAGGTGGTGGTTGCTGATTTTCCGAATTATAGCTTTGCCGAGCAGATCGGCTTTGCCCGCCTTCTAGCCCGCCTCAAACCCGACCTCGTCCACTTTTGCATGCCCCAGCAGCCGTTACTGTACAGAGGCAAGCGGGTCACGACCGTCCACGACCTGACGCTTGTCCATCACGACAATATCGACATGAACCCGGCCGTCTATAAAGCGCGCAAACAAATTTTCATCCAGCTACTGAAGAATGTCATCAAACGGAGCGAGTTTATTTTCACCCCTACTGAGTATGTGCGCCAGGACATTATTAAATTCACCTCCGACAAATACGCGCCAAAAATAAAGGCGACATTGCTGGCCTGGGACGCCGTGGCTGACAAACTGGAAGCCATCCCCGAGCTCGATAAAAAAGATTTCATTTTCTTCGTCGGCAATGCGTTCCCTTATAAAAACATCGACGCTATTTTAGAGGCCTTCGCCAAGCTGTACGAAAAGCACCCCGGTCTCCAGCTTGGCCTCGCCGGCAAGAAAGACTTTTTCTACGAGCAGGTGGAAAAACGCGCCAAAGAACTGGGCGTCGCCGAACGTGTGCATATTCTCGGCTTTATCTCCGAAGGCCAGAAGCGCTGGATGTTTAGAAACGGCAAGGCGTACATTATCGCGTCGTTCTCCGAAGGTTTCCATATCCCTGGTCTTGAAGCTATGGCCGAGAACTGCCCGGTTATCAGCAGTACCGCCACCTGCCTTCCAGAGGTATACGAAGAGGCGGCGCTCTACTTTGACCCCCGTAGCGCGGGCGAGCTCGCGGCCGCGATCGACCAGCTCCTTACCGACAAGAAACTCCACGATACCTTGGTAAAAGCCGGCAAAAAACGGCTGGGAGATTTCTCGTGGCAGCGCATGGCCGAGCAAACCCACGCCGCCTACATGGACGCGCTTAAGTAAGCAGCTGGGCTTGCGGCGTCTGGTGAGCCAGCTTTTTATCGAACGTATACAGCGGCAGCGCCCCGTTTAATTCAGCATATACCGCCAAGCAGCAGTCTTCAAACGACAGCGCCGGGTGCTCAGCAAACAAAGGGAGCGACTTTTCAAACAGCGCACGACTACAGGTAATTTGCGGCAAACCAATCAACCCCTGTATAGTAACGGCGATCTGCTCGCGCGTAAAACCATAATGCCGCTCCAATACGAAAACGACCTCTATGATTGAGGTATCAGCAACGTTCAACTGTCCCGCCGAATCTTCCACGAGGCGTGTCGCCGCCGCGTGTTGCGCGGGAATGTCATTTAGCAATAGCCGCAACAAGATATTTGCGTCCAGCGAGCCAGTACGGCTTGTCATTGGGTGTTCCTATGCGCTTGGTAGTAGCCGCCAACGTCCTCAAGCGGCGCTACCCCGGGTTTTACGTAGCTGTTTGCTTTTTGCTGTAGCTCTTTTAATGTCATCGGTTTGGAAATGACCAGTTGGTTTTTTTGTTCATCAAAAGCAATCTGTAGCTTTCCACCTTCCGCGCCTACCCCCAGCTTACGGCGAATCGCCGCTGGCAGCGTTGTCTGGCCTTTGCTCGTAATTGTAATGATGTCTTTCATATCATTACAATAGCAAAGTTCATTACAAAATGCAATAAGTAAGGAAAAGTGAAAATCTACGAAGAAATCTGCGCGATAATCAGGCGGCGGTCGCGGCCTTCGCCTTCGGAGAACGTGCGGATATCCTCGTATTCGGCAGCGACGCGGTGAACGATCCGGCGGTCAGCGGCGTTGAGGTTTGCCACGTACGAATCGCCGGTCTTACGCACCTGCTCGATCCACTGGCGGGCGTCGGCGGCTATTTTTTCGGCGCGCTGTTTTTTATAGTCGGCGATATCCACGTTGACGCGGGTCAGCGCGGCGTCCTTGTTGCGTAGCGTCGTGGAAACGGTGTACTGCAAGCTGCGCAGCGTCTCGGCGTTACGGCCGATCAGCACGCTGTTGATTGCCGTTGACGGCACGGAAAGTTCGATCACGTCCTCGCTGCAGCTGGCCTGCACGTCAACGTTGACGCCAAAAAACGAAATGATATCCTCGAGGTATTTTTTCGCGAATTCGATTGATTGATCGGCGTTCATCACTTCTTCCCCTTTTTGCTTGGTTCCTTTGCTTTTACGCGGGTAACGGTAGCATCCTTGGCGGCTTTTTCGCGGGCTTTGGCAGTCGCCTTCTTGCCGGTCTTCTTCGGCAGGGGTTCGCCGGCGATCTCGTCCATTTCCTCTTCGTCTTTCTTAAGAAGGTAGCTCTGCTGGCCGACAGCCACCAGGTTGGATACGGCGTAGTACAGCGCCAGCGCGCCCGGCACCGAGATCATGATAAAGAACATGAAGAACGGCAGGATCTTGGTCATCTTCCCCATCATGGCGGCGTTCATTTCCGACTGGTCGTGCTGCTTGCCCGCGCCCGCCTCGGCCATAATGTCGCGCAGGCGTTTCTTGCTTTCCTGGTGCGGCATGGTCTGCTTGCTCATGACATACTGCGTACCGGCGGCAACGACCGCGAGAATGACCAGGAAAATATCTACCTTGCCGTCAGAAAAGGCGGTTTTCGTAAGGTCAACCACGCCCAGCAGCTTTTCATTGAACTGCTCGGGATGCTCTATCAGGTGTTTGACCGGCCCAATCTGCTCCATGAACCCGTAGGCAAACTTGCCGATCTGGTCGCGGTGCAAGGTAAAAATCTGAATAACGCTGTAAAGCGCGATAAAAATCGGCAGCTGGATCAGCAGAATGCCGATAGAGCGGAACGGGCTGACGCCGTGCTGCTTGTACAACTCCAGCATCTGCATGCTTTCAAGCTGCTTGTTGCCTTTGGTGCGCGCCTTGATCTTTTTCAGTTCGGGCTGCAGCTTTTTCATCATCTGCGTTTGGTGAAGCTGCTTTTTTACCAGCGGGAACAGCGCGAAGCGCACCAGTACCGTAAAGATGATAAGGCTGAGACCGAAATCACTGCCA
>CBIMUR010000083.1:0-3704 GCA_966247155.1 uncultured bacterium | reverse complement strand
CTGGATAATAGAGGCGAGCGTAATCCCCTGATATAACGTAAGGCCTTGCGCCTTAAAAGCCTTTACGAGGTCCTCTTCCTGCACAACGCGGTAAAACTCGTCAAACGTCCGCTCTAGTATTTGCTCGACTGTGGCGCTGCTGTCAAATTTGTACGTTTGGCCATAAACATAGCCCTCCAAATCGGCACCGGCCGGCTTGCTGGCAAAAAGCGGGCTGTCGTAGCTCTTGCCAAGCGCCGCGTCAACATCTGCCGCCTTGTAGCCGGATTTTATCAGCGCCTCCCTGTTCTCGGCAAGCGTCGCGCCCGGCAAAAAAGTTATTTCAAACTCATCTGTTTTCCCCGATACAATATGATTCACGATAGCCTCCATTGATTCCGACGGTGACAGACTGTACGTCCCCGCCTGCAGCTTGCCGCGCGTACCTGAAAGCCGCGTATAGATATCGAACGCCAGGCTGCTGCGAATAAGCTTTTTTCCTTCTAGTATCTGGCCGATTTCCGCTGGCGTGTTCCCCATTGCCACCTTCACGCGCGTACGGGACGTATCGCCCGCTGCCACGGGGCGGAGCGATAGCGCGTACCAGGCAAACGCGCCGGCAATAGCAAGCGCCACCAAAGCGACGAGGCCTCCGATTCCCCAGAAAAGCAGCTTCCTTTTACGGCCTTGCTTTGGTTCGTTGTGATCTTCCAGCAAAAGCTGGGGGTGGTTTTCCAAGAGACGCTCTGGCGCGGCGGCGTCTTCTGCTTTTGGCGGTTCGTCCGGCTGCGGCTGTTTTGGCGGTAGGATATCGTTGTTCATGGCACGTGCTGCTCCATATAATCTTGTAAAATAATCGCGGCAGCCTGGGCGTCAATGTCGCCCTTTTCGTACGGTTTGCCATACGATTTCAAGCGCTGCTCGGCCAAAACGCTCGTCAATGATTCGTCCTGAAACACCAGTTCGGGCGCAATATCTTTCAGTTGCGCCGCGAAATCCTCTACGTACTGGGTCTGCGCCGTCGGCTCACCCGACTGGTTGCGCGGGTATCCCACCACTACAGTACCCGCATGCTCGTCCACCACCAGCCGCGCGATCCGCTCTAGCTCGCTGCCATCGACCTCTATCGTTTCAAATGGCACGGCAATGCACACCGCGCTGTCGCCCACGGCAACGCCTATGCGCTTTTCGCCGACATCGAGGCAAAGGAACGTTTTATTTTGCTTCATTCAGGTTGAAGTCTACGCTGATTTTTTTAGTATCATTCGGCGCGACCGATACCCAGAACGGCCAGTATTTTATATCCACGTCGTCAACGCCCTGGATTGACTCGATAGCCGATTGGATTTCACCATAGCGTTTACCTTTCGCGACGTCCTTGATGTGGTTATCATCAATTTTCGGGCCGATTTTCGCGGTTGCCACGATATTTGCCGTAAATGACTTTTCAGCCTCTGCAACGTTGGTAAACGATACTTTTTGCGCGCCGTTATCGTACACGCGGCGGTCGTTCTTGCCGTCGATCTGTTCGTTAAAGTAGGCATCAAGGAACGAATCGACCTCTGATTTTGCCACGGCAGCCATGCTGTACGTCACGTGCGACGTAAGTTTCGCCTTGCCCGAAACTTCCTGCCCGACGGCCGGGCTTGACTGCGGCGTGCCGTGGTCGGTGGCGAACGTTTGGTCAAGAACAATATATTTATCGTCGAATTTATCTTTCAGCTGCTGCATCATGTCGTCGCCACTTTCCTGCGCCAATTGCTCGGCAGCCGCCTTCACGTCGCTGGCGCTCACCACTGTGACCGTCTTTTTGCTGCCGCCGGACATGTCCGACCCTTGGGCGCTGATTCCGCCGACGTTCGACTGGTAGGCGCGCGCCGAAAGGTTGTAATCATCGCCCATTTTTGTCGCGACCACGCTCACCGTCGCCGAATCCTGCTCTATGCCGTTCGGGCCGACGGTCGTACCCCCAAGGGTAGCGTCCTGCGTGCTTACGAAAGTATAATTGCCGCTGCTAAAGCTCGTACCCGCAGGAACGGCCAGCGGCTGGTTAGACACCGATGTCCGTGTCAGCTGCATCGTTCCCTTCGCCTTCTCGCCGACGTCTTTTTTGCCAGTCGGCGTAAATTCCGTCGAGGCGTCTTTTTCGATACGCTCGGTCAGCGTCTTGATCGTACTAGCCGAGGCGTCCGTGCTCAGCGCGTCGCCAAGCGTCACCTTTTCGTTCGTCGAAGAATCGGTCGTACGCGCCGTAATCACCACCGTGGCGTGCGGCGCGAAAAAGATCGCCCAGATCAAAAACGCCACGAGTAGCACGCCGCCACCGACGAGAAGCGCCATTTTTTTGCGGAATTTACTAAAGTTCGGTACCTTGGCGCCACCCTTGGCCTTCGGCTTACGGGGTGACTGGCCAGGAGCAGGCGGTGTCGCGCGGGCAAGCCCGGCCGTATCTTCCTTTTCGCCAGCCGCCAGACTGTCTGCCGCAGCCGCGCCCATCGCGCCCGGCCCGGCCGTCCTCGCCAGCTCGCCCACCGGCAGCTTCGCGCCGTCAATCACGTCTTCGCCATTGTCAACGTCGAGCGCCGCGATTTCCGCCAGCTCCGGCTTGCTTTGCAGATTTTTCGCCACCGGCACCGAAGCGGCGGAAGCCAGCGCGCCAAGCGCCGCGTTGTTCGTAATCAGCACCAGACGCTTGTCAGCCTGCTTTGCCGCCCGGGCCAGAAGGCGCAAATTTACCGCGCTCTGCAGCACGCCGATCCGCTTTGGCGGTACCAGCGCGACGATTTTCTCCTTGGCACCCTTAACCTTACCGATTATTGCGGTAATATCATCTTCAACATCGATGTAAATGACGTCTTTGTTCATGTTTATATGCGTAAGATTCGGTTTAGTTTATCCTTGATAGTATCCGCGTCGCTACTGCCTTCCATTGTATCATAGCCCACCCGGAGAAGCCCCATGGCGGTAATGAAGGTATGGTCGTTAGCCGTCCCCGTAGTATCAGTAATGCCTATCACGTCGCTCGGCTTGATATGCTGCACCGTTGGGCGCTTGGTAAACGGCAGCTCCTTGTACCAGTCGCGTTTACTAAGGCCTTCTACCAGCTTGCTAAGACTAGCGCCGCCGCCACACAGAAGAATACGGTTCGGCAAATGGTCAACCGAGTCAAACTCGGCCAGCGCCAGCTCCACGCCCGAGAGCCATACGTCGAGCGTCTTGTCAATAGCATCGTCGGCGTGTTTCTTCACCGTCGGTTTGATCTGTGGGCTGCCGATATTTACCTTCAGCTTTTCAGCGTCGTTGTAGCTCAGGTTCATCTCGCTGGCAATGGTGCGCGTAAAGCTGCGCCCGCCAATGCCGAACATCTTGGTACCTTCCACGCCGCCGTCGTTCACTACGGCAATGTCGGTCGTACCGCCGCCCACGTCGGCCAGAATAGCGGTAAAGTTACTACTGGCATCGGTACCCAGCACGCTACGCGAGACAGCAAACGGCTCGGCCGCCACCGCCACCAGCTCCAGCGCCAGTTCGTCGGCAACGCGCTCCAGCGCGCCGATATGCACCATCGGCGCAAAGGCCGTGTAAATCTGCACCGCTACGTCTTTCCCCTGGAAGCCGATAGGGTTGGAAATCTTGTAACCGTCGATATGAATGCTGACCAGCGCGCTGTTGACCAGCTTTACTTCCACCTCTTCGTTGCCCGTCTCCAGGGCGATTTGGCGCTG
>CBIMUR010000082.1:0-3761 GCA_966247155.1 uncultured bacterium | reverse complement strand
AATCCTTAGCTTCCTTGTTGTAACTTTACCTTCTACGACCACAAAACGATAAAAACGACTCTGAGCTTCATACTCGCCATACCCCTCTTGCATATCTTCTGGACCCTCATCAAAAGCTCCCTTGAATACTTGACATTCAATAGTACGAGCTACATTTGAGTATGGGTCATCCCCCTCAAGCCGATAACAGACAAATCGCTCATCATTCGCAGGGGGGCGCTCATCCAAAAGACGTTCCGTCAGCGCAACCATCTCTTCCTGAGTTAACTCATAGCTAGGCTCAACTGAGTTTGCGCTTTTCTCGAATTCTTGATCTATAGTAGGCATCACAGCTCCCTGGATTCAATTGTATCCGCCCTAAAGAATTTCCTTGTACAGTCAACTGCGTTCTCTGGATTGAACGCTTTGCAGGTGTAAATATCGACACTAAAGAAAAGAAGTGGCTGTTCCCATGCATAGAAATGGGCACCAGAGGTTTCCCAATGGATCCACCCGGCCCAGCCATACAAATCGCTCCGGTGCGTAATCGGCTCAATGAGCTGTTGCATATCAAGAACTGTTGAGAGCTCACTAAGGTATTGTTTTATCGCTGCGTCACTAATAGCTTCGGCTGGATAGCCTTCAATCACAAGTCGCTGTCGGTAGATGTTGGGGGCTAAATCTTTCATATTTCTCCGTTTGCACTTTCAAGCATCATATCAGTAATGCTTATAACTTAATATTATACATATTTTTGCAAATAATGCAAGAAAGTGTGTATTGTATACGCACATATCGCTCTTTAGATGAGCCTATCCAGATTGGCAACTTAATGGTATCATACATGTTATAGGCAATTGCGTAAAAGTTCACTAATTAGCCAGTGGAGAGTATATGACCAAAATAGCCATCATCGAAGACGATCCGACCATCAATCAGATGTACCGCATGAAGTTCGAGGCGGACGGCTTTGACGTGCAGATTGCCGATAACGGCAAACGCGGCGTGGCGATGGTGCAAGAATACAAGCCGGATATCATTTTGTTAGATTTGCAGATGCCAAACATGAACGGCGAAGAGGCGTTAACAGAGATACGCAAGCATGATTGGGGCAAAAAAATCCCGGTCATCATCCTGACGAACCTTGGCGAAGAAGAGGCGCCGAAAACCCTGAAATCACTCGGTATCCACAGCTATATCGTCAAGGCCGAACTGACGCCGCGCCAGGTAGTCGGCCGGGTCAAAGAAGCGCTTAATCTGTCGTAGTTTTGGCAGTCGCGGTCCGTTGGGCCGAGCGGATAACGTTGTCGAATAGCGCCGCGATCGTGAGCGGGCCGACGCCGCCTTTTTCAGGTGTAATTTTTACATCGGGCCGTGCGCGGACCGCATTGTCGACGTCGCCGACGATCATACCGTTCTCGCTTGCCGTCCCGGCATCTACCACCACCGCGCCTAGCGGTACCATCTCGGTGGTAATAAGCCGCGGCACGCCCGTGGCCGTCACGATCACGTCGCTGGCGCGCAGCACGCCCGCTTTGTCATCGCTTGAGCTGTCGAGCACCGTCACGTCGTAGCCGCTGGCTTGCCACATGCGCGCCAAAGGCGCACCCACCAGCCGGCCGTTGCCCACCAGGGTGAGCTTTTTACCTTTCAGGTCGACCGCATGGCCGGCTAGCAGCCAGTTCACGGCGATTGCCGTGGCGCTGTCGAACTCCGCGTCCCTCCCCAGGCCGTCCACGTCTTTTCCGGGCGCGACCATGTTCACTATCTCATCGGTCCGGCCGGCATCATCCAGCGGCAATTGGATAATCATGCCATGCACGCTTTCGTCAGCGTTCAGCCGCCGTATTTCCGCCGGCATGTCGTCCTCACGAAGCGTCAAAATTTCGGTTTCTATCAGGATATCGTCGCCGTAGCGCTGTTTCATGCGCACGTACGTATCAATCACCGGCGAAGCATGCCGGCTTTTTATGATCACCAGTTTCGGAAACACGCGCGACGCCTGGCGGAGCGCCCGCACCTGTTTCGCTTGGCGCTCCTTAATATAGCCAACCAGCTCGGAACCGTTCAATAATTTTGCCATTACGCCCTATTTTACCACCGTACGGGGAGAAAACCTACGCCGGGCGCGGCGGGCGGGCTAGAACTGGTTCCAGATGTACTGGTTGGTCACCTCATGGTGATAGAGGATTTCGCTGTCTTTTACCGTTTTACCCAGCTCGCGCGGGTTGCGGCCGGCCGTCGCCAGCTTTGGCTCCAGATATTTTTGCTTGCTTGTCTCGCCAAGGACCTGCGCCACGTAGTCGCTGGCCTTGTAGATGCGGATAGCGTCGTGAATGGTGCCGGGCAGGAAGCGCAGGCGCGGGCGCTTGTCCTCGTTTTGCTCTGGCAGCTGGTCTTCCAGCCCGGTCTTCAGCAGCGCGAAAAGCGCCAGGTAGGGGTTGACATCTGGCGCGACCGAGCGGATTTCAATACGCGCCGTACGTTCGTTGCCCGAGGGTATGCGGATCATCGAGCCGCGGTCGTTGGCCGAGGCTTTTATCTGGTTTGGCGCCTCGTAATTCGGGTCAAGACGGCGGTAGGCATTGACGCTCGAGTTAAAAACCAGGCAAAGCTCTGACGCGCGGTTCAGCACTTTGTCGATAAATTCCCACCCAAGCTTCGACAGTCCGTCCTGGCCCTTTTTATCGTAAAAGATATTTTTGCCGCCACGGTTTAACGAGATATTGGTGTGCATGCCGTTGCCGTTGATATTTTGCACCGGTTTTGGCAGGAACGTCGCCGTCATACCCATGCGCATGGCGATCTGCCGGCTGAGCAGCTTGTACAGCTGCACTTGGTCGCACGCCCGCACCACGTCGGTATAGCTGAAGTTTATCTCGAACTGCGACGGCGCGACCTCTGGGTGGTCCTTCTCGTTTTTAAAACCCATCGCCCGTAGCGCCTCGGCCGTCGCGTCAATGAATTTGCGGAGGTTATCGAGCGGCAGCGAATGGTAATACCCGCCGGTCGACACCAGCGTGAACCCCTTGTTGCTGTCGTAATACTGTTCGGCGTCGATATCCTCAAGCAAAAAGCCCTCTACCTCTGGTGCCATATACGCCTCCAGCCCGTCTTTGGCCCGTATGTGCGCCGCGTAGGCCTGAAGCCTGGCGCGGAAGTCCGACTCGTACGGCGTGCCGTCGCGGCCGCAAACGCTGGCAAATACCAGCACCTTGCCCGGCCCAAACACGTCTGCCGGCAAAAGCACCAGGCTCTTCCAGTCAACCTTCAGGCGCAAGTCCGACTGGTCCAGCTCGCTAAAGCCCTTCACCGACGAGCCGTCGAACGTCAGGTTATCGAGCGAATCTAAGAAGAATTTCTTGTCGTAGTCCAGCATATGCAGCCGTCCCTCGATATCTGAAAAGCTCACCGTCACGGCCTTGATGCGGTTTTCGCCCGCGAGGTATTTCATATGCTGCTTTTCCGCCTGCACGGCTGTCAGCTGCCGTGCTGCCAGATTCAACTCCTCCAGCTCTTCGTACGAAAGCTCCAGGAAATTCCTTAAGGGCTTGCTTGTGTCCATATATTCCCTCCAGTTACTAATAATAGTAATATTAGCATATACATTACAATTTTTACTATAAAAATATGTATATTTATGCTAAATCTAAATACGATTTATATCCGTGCTCAATAAATACCGCGGACGACGGCGCTAGGAGCTTCGCTTCGTCAACGGAGAAACTACCCGACTCCAACACCTCCTCGCCAAAATGACTCGTGATAGGCACGTCCGTCGT
>CBIMUR010000081.1:0-3798 GCA_966247155.1 uncultured bacterium | reverse complement strand
GTTCTTTTCATGAAATGGCGGTCAAACAATGGTTTGGCGATGATGCTGTTATTATCTCAAAAGATACCTTCCAGGAGGTCTTTGCGGCGATGGCCAGCGGCGAAGCTGAGGCCGGCGTGACCGCGATCGAAAATTCCGTCCATGGCTCGATCAACCTTATTTACGACCTTATCGAACAATACGGCTACCCTATCATCGGCGAAATTCCGCTGAAGGTAGAGCAGCAACTGGCCGCTTTGCCGGGCGCAGCACTTCAGGATATCACGCACGTGTACTCGCACCACGTGGCACTGAGCCAGTGTAGCGATTATTTAGACAAGCATTTCCCGCGCGCCAAACGGGTTGAATTCCCCGACACGGCCGGCGCGGTGCGCCACATTAAAGAGCTGGGCGACCCCGCGAATGCCGCCATTGCCAGCCAGGCCGCAGCCGATTATTACCGCCTGCCGGTACTTGCGAAAAACATCGAGAATGATGAGGCGAACTACACGCGCTTTCTCGCTATCCACCCGGATTGGCCTGTGCCAGCTGGCGCTGATACGGCCATGCTCAGTATCACGACCACCCACAAGCCGGGCGCGCTCGCAAAAGTGCTGGGCATCTTTGCCGATGCCGACGTGAACCTGTTAAAGCTGCAATCACGGCCAATCGTAGGTCAGCCATGGAAATACAAGTTCTATCTTGATATCGCCGCCAGCGGCTCACGGCTGGCAGGTGTTATTTGCCAGCTGCACGACCACGATGTGAGCGTCACCATCCTCGGCCAGTACAAGCGGCAATGGAGCGAGTAGCGCGGCCTTCTACTCGGCACCCGCCAAATCGTCCATGCTGCTTACCAGCACTTCGCGCGGCCGCGAACCGTCTGCCGGACCAATGATTCCTTGCTCTTCCATCTCTTCGATAATACGCGCTGCCCGGGCGTAGCCCACGCGCAGGCGCCGCTGCAGCAAAGAAGTCGAAGCCTTGCCGCTTTCTACCACCACACGCACGGCGTCCTTGTACATGTCGTCACCGCCCTCGCTGCCCATGTCCATCACCACGCCGCCCTTGCCGTTCAGCTGCACCGGCTGGCTGATGATTTCGTCGTTGTATTGCGGCGCGCTTTGCATGCGCAAGTGGTCGGTAATTTTAATCACTTCTTCGTCCATCACCCACGCGCCCTGGATACGTTTCGGCTTGCTCATGGCGGGCGTCAGCATCAGCATGTCACCTTGGCCCAGCAGTTTTTCCGCGCCGACTTGGTCGAGGATGGTCCGGCTGTCCACCTGGCTGGCTACCGTAAAGGCGATACGCGCCGGCACGTTGGCTTTAATCAGCCCGGTAATGACATCGACGCTTGGGCGCTGGGTAGCAAGCACCAGGTGAATGCCCACGGCACGGGCTTTTTGCGCCAAGCGCACAATCAAGGCTTCAACGTCGCGCGCGGCCACCATCATGAGGTCGGCCAGCTCGTCGATAACAATAACAATGTAGGGCATCGCGCCTTCGTCCACCTGCTGCTTGTTACCATCAGCGTCTTCCACCGAAATCTTTTTGCTGCCCGATTGCACCTTTTGGTTGTAGCTTTTAATGTCGCGGATTTTTTCTTCGGCTAACAGCTTGTAGCGGCGCTCCATTTCGTTGACCGCCCATTTTAGCGCGCTGATGGTCTTTTCCGGCTCGGTAATAACCGGGGTGAGAAGATGCGGAATGTCTTCGTACGGCGCCATTTCCACCTGCTTTGGGTCGACCAGTATCAACTTCATTTCGCTTGGACTGTTGCGGTACAGCAGGCTGGTCAGCAGCGTGTTGATCATCACCGACTTACCACTGCCCGTCTGTCCGGCAATCAAAAGGTGCGGCATTTTGTTTAGCTCGCCCACCACCGCGTCACCGGAAATGTCCTTGCCGATAGCAAACGCCAGCGGCTCGCGGTCGTTCTTCCACTGCTTGCTGGTCAGCACGCCGTACAGGCGCACGTCGGCCGCCTTGCGGTTCGGCACTTCAATGCCGACGGCACGCTGGCCGGGGATCGGCGCCTCAATACGCAAACTTTGCGCCGCCAAATTCAGCGCGATGTTCGTCTCCAGCGCGGTAATGCGCGTCAGTTTTACGCCGCTTGGCGGTTTCAGCGTGTATTGGGTTACCTTCGGGCCAATGTTGGCACCCTCCATCTCGACGGAAATGTTGAATTCTGCCAGCGTGTCGCGGATGGTCTGGGCATTTTGCTGCACGTCGCCGGCGTCGGCGGGCGACTGTTTTTTCTCTAGCAAATCAACGCTTGGCGCCTGCCAGTTGGGGTCGTTGACCGCCACCAGTGCCGCCTGTTCCTCAGCCGCTTTGTCTTGCTTGACGCTGCCACGGAGGCTGGAAAGTCCCTTGCCTTTCTTTTCTTCTTTCGGCGCGGGCTCATCGGCCAGCGTCGGCACGCCAGCGTTCAGCTTCAGCTCACCGATGGCCTGGCTTTTCGGCGCGTCGGCTGCCGCGGCTTTCTTCATTACCTTCACGTTTTCGTCTTGTTCGGGGCTGGCGGTGCGCAACATCGCGGCCAATTTTTTAATGATAGTAATCGGCGATACGCGCAGCACAAACAGCGCCGTTACCGCAATAAACAGTATGTATATAAACGCTGCCACGCCGGTATCCACCAGTGCCAGCATGCCGCTATTGGCCGTATCGCCCACAAAGCCTCCCGTCGGCTGGCCGTCACCCTTCATGAGGCCGAACAACCCGGCAAACCACACCACCAGCAGTACCGCCGCGAACTTCACGACGAATGGCAATTTGTTGTTTTCCGCCCGGAAAATCTCTACTGCCGCGTATACGAACAGTAGTGGCAGGACATACATCGCATAACCGACAGTCCCCTGCGTGGCCGTTTTCAGCCACTCTAGCACCGGCCCGCCCGCGCCGAACCACGACACAATGAACAGGAAAGAAACGGCGATCAGGAATACTGCGCCTACCTGCGCCCAAAACCCTGCCGGCAAGCTATGCTGCGGCGCGGCTGATTTTTTTGCCCGTTTTGCTGTCTTTCGTTTTTTTGCCATGACTGTTTATATTATAACACTGGCGAGCCGAGCGAAACGAATGCTTGCATTCATTTTCGAGGCGACCCGGTGTTTCACTATAAATTTATTTATAGTATACCCTTTTATATTGGATGGATACGCCTTATCACTCTACTATTATAGCAAAAATTACAATATTTTGCAAGCCTGCTTATGCTTCTTCGGCAAGTATCGTTTCGCCCGCTTCCGCCGGACTGTTGCGGTACCTAAAAATAAGCGTTACCATCACCGCGTAAAATGCCAGCCAGAAAAGCGATACCGCGGCGAAAAGCTTGTCTTTCATGGAAAGCGCATAGGCAAAGCCCGTTACCTGGGCAAACAGCCACACCATCCAGGTGGACATGCTGAACTCGTCAGCTTGTTTTGACTTGAAGAGTTTGTACAGCTGAGGAAAGCCGGCAAAAATTGCCGCGGCCGCGCCGATAAGATAGAAAACGTGAAATATGTTCATAATGTGTGTATGTGTAGATAATACTTATTTACAATACCACACCATTTTTATAGTTTCAATAAAAAATTCGGCAATCGTTATCTTTTATCTTCGTCGTCTTCACCCCGGCGGCGCGCCACTAGCAGCCATCCCACGGCACTCAGCAAGAGCACGAAAATGATAACTGGCAAAAGCGAGAAAGCGACGCTGTCTGTTTGCGATGCAGGCTGCTCCGTAGGCGGTGGAGGCTGCCCTGCCCCGCCAGGAGACTGGGGCTGCTCCTGGCTAGGCGCAGGCGTTCCACCCACCGATGGCACC
>CBIMUR010000080.1:0-3803 GCA_966247155.1 uncultured bacterium | reverse complement strand
ATCGCGGAGTGCCAGGATATCCCATTCGTGCTCTTCGAGCTTACGAATCCAGTGGCGGAGCGTTGCAGGTGAGACCAATTCAGCTCGCTGACGATGCTTTCGAGCCTTGATCTTCCGCTCACCCGGGGCGGGGCAGGCGTCGTCCGCGATCGTGCCCGTCCCCGACCCGCGCCTGCAAAAACTGGCCGACATGTACCAGGCGCAAAAAATCATCCCGACCACCGTTACCTTCGTGGATATCGCCGGGTTGGTCGCCGGCGCCAGCAAGGGCGAAGGCCTGGGCAATAAATTTTTGGCCAACATCCGCGAGTGTGACGCTATCGTGCATATCGTGCGCGCGTTTGAGCTGGGCGACGTGGTGCACGTGGCCGACCGCGTTCACCCGGCCGAAGACATTGAAATTATCAACACCGAGCTGATTTTAGCCGACCTTGAAACCATCCAAAAGCATCTGCCGAAAGTGGCGAAAGAAGCCAAAGCAAAACCCGCCCTGCGCGCCGCGGTCGAATATCTCGAAAGCCTGCAAAAAACGCTCGAGGAAGGCACGCCGCTTTCTTCCCTCGGCGAACTGAACAAAGAATACCTGGCCGGGCTCAACCTCCTCACGGCCAAGCCGGTCATTTATGCCTTCAACATCGACGAAAACGACCTCGATAACCCTGAAAAACAAGCCACGCTCAGCAACCTGGTAACGCCAAGCAAAGCCGTGTTCGTCAGCGCCAAGCTGGAAGACGAGCTGAAAGGCCTGAACGCCGCTGACGCCCAGGAACTGCTGGAAAGTTACGGCGTGAAAGAAACGGGCCTTTCCAAAATGATCCGTGCCGCATATAGCACGCTTGGCCTGCAAAGCTACCTCACTGCCGGACCGAAGGAAGTCCGAGCCTGGACCATCAAACAAGGCAGTACCGCGCCGCAAGCTGCCGGCGTTATTCATAGCGATTTCGAGCGCGGGTTCATTGCCGCGCAGGTAGTCAATTATAACGACCTGGTAGAAGCCGGCTCCGAAAGCGCCGCCAAAGCGGCTGGCAAAGTCCGCACCGAAGGCAAAGACTACGTCATGCAACCGGACGACGTGGTCGAGTTCCGCTTTAACGTGTAGATAAGGCCGGCGCAGAGTAGTTTCCCGCCCTGCGCCGGCCGGGGCCTAGCGGCTCACTTCCGAGAAGCGCGGGAACGGGTCGCCCCTTCCCGGCCACTTTCGGTGCTCTCCGCCGCCGTCACCACAGCTCGCCGCTCCGGCGAACACAGCGATGGCGGCAAGAACCGCAGCGACCGTAAGCCTGGACATACGCCCGCGGAGGGCGATCATTCCGCTCATTTCCATCACCTCCTTCGAGGGAGCAGATACGTCCTATATGAGTATATCCTATGTATATTACTTCCTAGCGCATTTCAAAAGATAAAACCGTTCCTGATTACCCTTCGCGCCGTGGACGTCGCTATCGCGCTTATCCTGAATAACGAAATAGTGCTTTGCCCACGCTTCGAAATCTTTCAAAATCTGCCGGCGGACGGCGTCGTTTTTAATAATGCCTTTATTCGTTTGGTTTTTGCCGGCTTCGAACTGCGGCTTCAGCATGGCGGCGATTTGCGTATTTTTATCGCTTAAATTTTTTGCGAGGTGCGGCAAAATTTCGCGCAAGCTAATGAACGACACGTCGATCACGATGACATCCGGCTTCTCATCCGGCAAATAAAAATCGCGGATGTCAGTTTTTTCATGCAGCTCTACCGCCGGATTGCCACGCAGGCTCGGGTGCAGCTGGTCGGTGCCCACGTCTACCGCGAACACTTTTTTTGCGCCGTGCTGTAATGCGTAGTCGGTAAAGCCGCCAGTGCTGCTGCCGACGTCCAGCACGGTCTTGTTTTTGAAGTCCAAGTTCAATAGCCCGGCCACGCTCGCCAGCTTCAGCCCGGCGCGCGAAACGTATTGCTCATCCGCCGTCAGCTTTATTTCGGACGTTTCATTCACGAAATGGCCCGGCTTTGTCACCACGCCGCCGTTCACCATCACCTTGCCAAGCTTCACCCAGCTTTCGGCCTGCGAACGGCTGGCAGTCAGGCCGCGCTTTGTCAGTTCAATATCGAGTCGTGTCTTCATTATGGGTACATTATTCTTTCTACTTCGCGGGTAACGGCGGCGATGGCAGCGTAGCTTTGGCCTTTGGTCATGATGGTCATCACGTAGGTGCCGCGCGGATGATGGACGATGGCCGTGTCGTGCACGTAATCCCACAGAAAGCCGACTTTGTCGTTCACCCGCCCGGCGCTGCCCGTTGGTATGCCGTAGCGGTACGGATGACGGCCAAGGTTGTTTAGCAGCCGGTCGCGGTTGGCGCCACTTACCAGCGTGCCGTCGTTCAGGCCTATCATGAATTTGTTCAGATCGGCAGCGGTGGTTTGGGTCGCCGAACCGGTCGTAAATGAGGTTCCCCTACTAAAACCGCGCGCGTAAATGAAGTTATTTATATACTGCCGGCCGAACATCGCCATCCATTTTTCCGCGCACGGGTTGGTCGAGGCGACCGTCATGCGGTCGAAACATTCGGCCGCATCGGTGTCGAGCATCGGGTCGCTCCAATGGATTTCACCTTTGTTTATTTTATCAAACAACACCATGGAAACGAACAGCTTGTACGTGCTGGCGCTGGGGATGCTTTCATGTTCGCGGGCGGCCGCGCGCCATTTTTTACCATCTAGCTGCTGGATAACGATATGCATATTCCTGGTACGCGCCACGTCGGTAACATAGGCCTGCAAGCCCGCTTGCGTCGTAGTATACTTGCTGTTAAAAATAACGCTCGGCTTCACGTCAACCATCGGCGCGGCAATGGCGATTTCATGCGGCGGCACCAAAAGTGCCTTGGCGATCTGGCGGGTTACCGCGTCGTAATCGATGGCCCGGCCGGTTGCGCCGGTCGTGCGTGACGTTTCCCGGCCGTCCACTATTTGTATGTTGGTCTGTCCGGCCGGCGTGCCAACTTTTTTGTTCAGTTCGTCGAGATATTCCCTAATCTTGCCTTTGTCAACTTTCAGCGTCACGTTACCATCCGCGGCCGTGCTAAGGACAATCCACGAGGCAAGCCGCTCTTTACTGGGAGAAAACCGCTGGCCGTCCGCGTCCAGTACCAGCGTGTGCGCCAAGGCGGCCTCGGCGCGGGCACGCACCTTTTCCAAATCTTTCGCAGTGCGGGCGGGCGGCAGCCGCTCGGCCTGCACCTTTACCTCGGTCGTTTTGCCCAGCTGTAACGTCGCCCGGCTAACCGCCTGCAGCACCTCAATGCCCGCCACTTTGCTGCCATTTTGTTCATCCGTCGCTACTAGCTTCCCCTTTTCTATCGCCAGGCGGGCATTTTTGGGCGCGAAACTCAGCTCCCCACTTGCTTTGTCGGCAAAGGCCTGCAACGGCGCGTTGGTATAAAACATGCTCGCTACCGAAACGTGCGCCGGGCGCAAAATGCTGCCTGGGATCAGCCGCTGCCACAGCGGGTAATCGCTCATTTCAGCGATCATGTCTTCGGTATTCGGCTCGGCACCGGCGAATTTTATACGGTATGCTACCGATTTTCCCGGCACGCTCAGTCGTATTTTCGTCGCGTCAAATTGGTCGGTCACCGCCCGCGCCATCGTTTCGCTACTCGCCAACATGAGCGAGCGTCCTAGCACGCCGGCAAATGGCAGGCCACGCCCGCCAGGCCACGCCAACTGCAGCGCCAGCACGGCCGCGAGCAAGCAAAACGCCACCCATAAAAGTACGCGGTGGCGTTTCTTCGTTGGCATGTACGAGTAGTAACGTACCCGCA
>CBIMUR010000079.1:0-3820 GCA_966247155.1 uncultured bacterium | reverse complement strand
AGCGCGCCGACCATCGTTTTGTAACCAAACAGGTACTTTTGCGAATACGTCGCCACCACCTCCGAGAATATGCCAAACGCCGGCAAAATAAGGATATAGACCTCTGGGTGACCCCACGCCCATATGAGGTTGACGTACATCATTGGGTTGCCACCGAAATCGGACGTGAAGAAGTGCATGCCCATCAGACGGTCGATTCCCAGCATGCCCAGCGTGGCCGTGAGGATAGGAAACGCGAAGATAATAAGCAGCGTCGTCACTAGCACGCTCCAGGCGAACACCGGCATCTTGCCAAGCGTCATACCCTTGGCACGTTTCGTCAAAATGGTCACAAGGAAGTTAATGCCTGAAAGCAAGCTGCCCACGCCGGCCACCTGCAGCGCCCATATCCAAGAATCAACTCCCGGTCCCGGGCTGTACGCCAGCTCGGTAAGTGGCGGATAGCCCAGCCATCCGCCCGGTGAAAAGCCGCCAAGTACCAGCGACGCGTTTACCAGCACCATACCCATGGCAAACAACCAAAAACTGACCGAGTTCATGAACGGGAACGCGACGTCGCGCGCGCCCAGCATCAGCGGCAACACCAGGTTTATTAGCCCGAACATCAGGCCCATCGCCACGAAGAAAATCATGATCGTGCCATGCGCCGTAAATACCTGCTGGAACGTATCAGAGCTCAGTACGCCGTGCGCATCGCCGCTGGCCAACGCCTGCTGGCCACGGATCATGAACACGTCGGCGATACCGCGCAGCAGCATGATGATAGCCACGATGATATACATCACGCCAATTTTCTTGGCGTCAAGCGACGTCAGCCAGTTCTTCCAAAGCCACGTCCACTTCTTGAAGTACGTGATAGCCGCGGCGATGCCGATCAGCGCCAAGACCATGCTGGCCGCGCCACCCTGGGTGATCAGGTCTTTTGGCAACGCGTCGAAATTCAGCCGCCCAAAAACAAATTCTATCAGTCCGTCCATTACATCCCCTCCATTCCCGGCATATCCATATGGTTCATGTGTTTCGTGGCCGGATTTTCCTCGTTTAGCGGCGGGTCGGCCGGCGGCTGGCCGTGTTCCGTCTCGTGGCCCGGCGTCATATATTTCATGACTACTTTATCGTAAAGTTCGGCATCGGCCAGACGGTAAAAGATTGGCTGCTTGGCGGTGCCGGGTTTTGCCAGCTTTTCGTAGGCCGGCATGTCAAGTTGGCCGCCCGTTTTTTGCTTATCGGCCACCCATTTGCCGAAATCTGCCGAGCTGACCGCCCGGGCGGTAAATGCCATGTCGGCATACCCCTTGCCACTGATATTCGACGACGCCCCGTGGTAGTCACCCGGCCTGTCCGCGATCAGGTGCAGCTTGGTTGACATGCCGCTCATGGCGTACACCTGCGTACCGAGGCTTGGCACCCAGAAGGCGTTCATCGGCGCGTCGGAGGTGATAGTGAAATTGATCGGCGTTTTCTCTGGAATTTCCAGCAGATTGACGCTGGCGACACCTTGCTCTGGGTAAATAAACAGCCACTTCCACTGCAGGGCTACCACCTGGACCTCTACCGGTTTTACATGAGAAGCAAGCGGCTTGTACGGGTCAAGCTCGTGGCTAGTACGCCACGTCACGACGCTCAGCACTAAAATAATCAGGCATGGTATGCCCCACCACACTATCTCCATCCACTTGTTTTCGCTCCAATCGGGCCGGTACGTGCCCCGCCCGCTGTTTTCGCGGAACTTCCAGGCGAAAAGGCCCAGCATGACGAAAACAGGAATAACGACCACCGCGCTGAGAATAAGCGTGAAATAAATAAGGTTGCGTTGTTTCTCGGCGATCTCGCCCTGCGGGTTGAACACCGCCACGTTGACCGTACTAAAATAGTATGCTGCAGCCCCAATGACCGCGACGGCCACAAGAAAAACAAGGGCGGCGATCAGCTTTTTTGGTATTCGTCGTTTAAGCATAAGTAGTTCCTGCCTCCATCATACACCATTTTGACAGGAAAGGAACTACTCGCTCGGCGCTTCAATCAGCGGGATGCTCAGATGATTTTCGCGCCGGTAGCGGCAGTTGCGGCGGCAGTTATTTTTTCTACCGCGGCGGTTACTTCGTCACCAGTAAGCGTATGGTCGTGCGGCGTCAGTTTTATGTGGATGGTGATATTTTTCGTCAGGCCGTCCTCGGGCTGGTACAGGTCGACAGGCGCAGCGGACGTTTCAAGCGGCAGCGTTTGCAGCACCTGCGTGACACTGCCAAGTAGCTGGCCATACAGAACGTCTTTCGTTACCTGGAAGCAAATGTCGCGTTCGGCACTTGGGTAGCGGCTGACCGGCGTGTAGCTAGTGGTGAGCTTTTGCACCGCCTCAAGCAGCGGCACCGAGCCGATTTCGAAGCCAGCGCAGTAATCGGGCAGCTTGAAGCCTTTGGCGACAGACTTTTTGTATTCGCCCACGATACCAAGGAAGGTGTCCGTGCGCTTATCCGTTACCAGTGCCGCGCGGCGATGTTCGAACGGCGCCGTCACCGGGTAATTCGGGTCGGCGTCGATCGGCGAAAACAGCAGGTCGAGGCCAAGCGAGCCACCGAGATAGTGCAGCATTTTTTTTGCTTGGTAAAACGGCGCGCCAGCCTGGGGCTTTTTGCTTGCCACTACCAGCGCCACCATATCCACCTCAGCCGGCACGTTCTCGTGCGTCAGGCCGTGCGGCTTCGGGTGGACCTTGTTTACCTCGAATAGCGCGAAACTGTCAAAGCCTTGCTTGACATTCGGGTGGACCGCGCCCAGCAAGCTCGGCGTGAGCGTTTGCCGGTAGTATTGCAGGTCGGGGCTGAGCGAGTTGGTCAGACGGTAGGAATCTTCCGGCTTTTGCCCGGCTTTTGCCAGCACGTCGCCGTGAACGAAGCTGTACGTCAGCACTTCGTTCGCGCCAGCACGCACCAACGCGCGGCGGATATCAGCGCGCACTTGGTCGAACCGGCTCGGGCGTACCGCGGTGAAGTCGCGCCGGGCCAGCGTGGGCGTAATCGTGTCGTAGCCGTTCAGCCGGCCAATCTCCTCAGTGATATCCTCTGGAATATGAATGTCGTTTCGCCAGTACGGCGGCGTTACCGTCAGTTCGTCGTCCGTCTCGGACGTCACGGTAAACTCGACATTCGAAAGCGTGCCGGCAATTTGCTCGGTAGTAAGATCAGCACCAAGCAGCCCGTTAATATTCATCTGCCGGGAAACGCGGATAGGCTGCGGCTCGCGCTTGCCCGGGTAGCTTTCGGCCACGTCACTCACGCGCTCTGCGCCCGCCCACTCGCGCGTTAAACGTACGGCATCTGCCAGTACCGGCGCGGCAAGTCCTGCCGGCTGGCCTTTGGTAAAGCGGGTAATCGCCTCGCTGAAAATGCCGTGGCGCATCTGCGTGGCGCGCAGGTTGTACAAGTTGAACGTGGCACTTTCGACAATAATATTCTTCGTGTTTTCATCGATCTCGGTACTGGCGCCACCCATCGCGCCCGCCAGGCCGATGGCCGTTTCGCCTGCCGCGATAACGATATCATTTTCGCTCAGTTCAACCTCACGGCCATCAAGCAACACGAGCTTCTCGCCCGCTCGCCCTGCGCGAACGCGGATGTCGGCTTTGCCGCCACCGGCCCGCACCAGTTTGTCGTAATCAAACGCATGCAGCGGCTGGCCTGTCAGCATCATCAAATAGTTCGTCACGTCCACGACCGCGCTGATGGGCCGCACGCCCACGCGGGCCAGATATGTCAGGATTTTCAGCGGCGATTTGGCCGCTCCGTCTGCTACAGCCAGCACGACAGCTTGGTAGCGGGCA
>CBIMUR010000078.1:0-3842 GCA_966247155.1 uncultured bacterium | reverse complement strand
TGCCTTGCCTTGGCACTGCTTGACCTTCTGGTGACAAGAACGCCGAGAATTCACAAAGAACATTGACAAACACCCCTTAAAAGTGCTATCTTTTTAAAGCATAGCTATGGAGCCATAGCTCAGCTGGTTAGAGCACCTGCCTTTTAAGCAGGGTGTCCTGGGTTCAAGCCCCAGTGGCTCCTCCATGAAAAATCACTCACGTTACGTGGGTGGTTTTTCATGTGTGTGGCATAATACGTATATGAATTGGTGGGTGCTTCGGCGGCGCGTGCATGCGTCGTGGCTGGTTGCCGTGCTGTGTTTTGGCATAATGGCCGGAGTGATTGCGGCGCAGTATTTTTCTGGGTTTCCCGACGTGGCGTGGGTGCTTTTTGGCGTGGCATTGGCGGCGGTTGGGTTTTGGCGCGGGCGGTTATATGCGCTGGTTTTCGTGGTGGTAGCGGGAGGTTTCATTGGCCTGTGGCGCGGGAGCCTAGACCAGCGGGAGCTGGCGCCGCATAAAAAGATAATTGGCTACAGTGCGACGGTGCAAGGAGCTGTGACGGAAGATCCGGATGTCGGCAAGGGTGGCGCGTTGGTACTGCGGCTAGGGAGCGTAAAGATAAATGGCCATGCGCTGCCCGGCATGCTGTGGGTGAGCGCGGACGCAAAGCCGGATATCAAGCGGGCGGACGTGATAACGGTAAGAGGGAGACTGAGCGAAGGCTTTGGTAACTTTTCGGCAAGCATGTACCGGGCGGAGGTAGTAAAAGCCCAGCGGCCCATGCCGGGCGACGTGGCAGGACGGGTGCGTGACGGTTTCGCCGACAAAGTGCGCCAAGCGGTGGATGAGCCCGAGGCAAGCCTTGGCCTTGGGTATTTGCTGGGCCAGCGCCGGGCGCTGCCACCAGAGTTGGGCGACGCGCTGAAAGTCGCCGGCCTCACGCACGTGGTGGTGGCCAGCGGCTACAACCTTACTATTCTAGTGCGGCTGGCCCGGCGGCTGTTTGAGAAAATCTCTAAATATTTGGCGGCGCTTTCGGCGGGCACGATGATCGTGGCGTTCGTGCTGGTGACCGGCCTCAGCCCTAGCATGTCGCGCGCCGGACTGGTAGCGGGGCTGAGCCTTCTTGCCTGGTATTACGGCCGCAAATTCCACCCGCTGGTGTTGCTGCCGTTCGCGGCGGCGGTCACACTTTTAATAAACCCGAGTTACGGCTGGAACGACCTGGGCTGGCAGCTGAGCTTCGCGGCGTTTGGCGGCGTCATGCTGGTAGCACCGCTGGCGCAGCGCTATTTTTTCGGTGAGAAAGAGCCGGGCACGGTGCGGCAAATATTAGGCGAAACCATTAGCGCGCAGGTTGCCACGCTGCCGATACTGGTGTTGGCGTTCGGCCAGTTTTCCAACGTGGCGATTATCGCGAATTTGCTCGTATTGCCGCTTGTGCCGCTGGCGATGCTGCTGACATTTATCGTGGGAGTAAGCGTGCTGCTATGGCCGGCAAGCGCGGCGTTCGTAGGCCAGCCGGGAGAGTGGCTGCTGGGCTATATGGTGCAGGTGGCGAAGTACTGCGCGCAGCTGCCATGGGCGCAGACGGAACTGAAAGTAGGCGCTTTGGCGGTGGGGCTGTACTACATGGTGCTTGCGACGGCGTGCTGGTTTATGTGGCGTAAGACTAAGTTTAGCTTACGCGAAGCAAACGTAACGGAGTAATGCTAAGCGGCGACTGCGAGCTTAAGGCCGGCATCTCCAAGAAAGCGCAGGGCTCGTTTGTCCATGCGCAACTCCTCGGCACGTTGCCAGAAATACGGGTCATCTTGCTCTGTCTGTTGTGCGAGTTCGGCGGCATCTTTGAAATCTTGCTTGGGGTAAGGGCGATGAAGGATCGCTTTAGCCATAATGGTATCAAGCGGATTGGTAAGGACGACTTCTGCCGCCTCGGTCTCTATAACCTGCCTGTTTGCCGCAGCCAGTTCTGTCATGTCTAGATAATACCGGTGCGCGCCGTCGTCACGATCTATCCCAGTGGGCGAGCGCATGATCTGGATAGGCACGCCGTCTATAGTGGCCGAAATTTCTTCGGCGGGGTAGCGAAGGCGGGCGCCGTCTGCCGACGTGATATCGACGAATTGTGTACGTATCGTGGCGTCTGGAGTGAGGCTGGCCACCTTTTCGAACTGCGCCTCTGCTACGAGAATATCGAGATCGTTAACGGCGATCTTATCCGGATGGGTAAGTATCTGCACGGCGCCGTTAGAAAAAATGCCCCACCAAATGTTCTTTTCGTTGAGGGAGTTGAAATATTCCATGAGCTGTGGCCGTTCGCTACACCACTCGTTCATGGCAGCTATCGTCTCTTGGGATGATGTTCGCTTCACCAAAAAGCAATTATTACATATATTATATGTACATGCAAGGATACGGCCTCTTATGATATAATAAAAGGAATCTATCATACCGGCTAACACGGAGATTCTTTTATGTCAGGACATAGCAAATGGTCAACCATCAAACGCGAAAAGGGCGCTAAAGACGCCAAGCGCGGCGCGGTGTTTACGAAGATCGGCAACCAGATCGCCATCGCGGCACGCAGCGGCACCGACCCCACAATGAACTCGGCCTTGGCGCTCGCGATTGAAAAAGCCAAGCAGGCCAACATGCCAAACGCCAATATCCAGCGCGCCATCGACCGCGTGAACGACAAGAACGCGGCGGCGCTGGAAGAGATCGCTTACGAGGCGTACGGCCCGGGCGGCATCGGCATTATCATCGAAACGGCAACCGACAACAAAAACCGCACGTACCCGGAAGTCCGCACGGCGCTTACTAAAAACGGTGGCACCATGGCCGACGCCGGCAGCGTGATGTTCCAGTTTGCCAGGAAGGGCGTGATCCGCGTGGCGGCAACCGGCGAGGACGCGCTGCTCACCATTCTTGACGCCGGCGCGGAAGATGCCGTGGAAGAAGACGACGGCATTACCGTCTATACCGACCAAAAAGAGCTGGCAAAAGTGCGCACCGCTTTGGTAGAGGCCGGCCTGAACGTCAAAGAGGCCGAGCTGCAGTACGTACCGAACGCGCCGGTAGAAATCAGCGACCCGGAAGTGGCACGAAAAGCCCTGAAGGTACTCGACGCGCTGGACGAACTCGACGACGTGGTGAACGTGCATACCAACGCCGATATTACGGTTGACCCCGCCGAATAATACGTACTTGTACATACAATACGCTTATGCTAAGCTAGGTGTATGAAACTGCTGAAAGCAGGCTTATTATTTGTGGTGACCCTTTCGTGGCTCTTGGCGGCGGCTCCTGCAAAAGCACTGCCAACGGCGACGTTTACGCCAAAGCCAGAATCGCCGGTCATGATTACCAGTTATTCAGTCATCGGTTCGCGTTTGGAATACGTCCAACTGTATAATCCTGAAGAAACTCCCGTTAGCCTTGCGGGGTGGAAGGTAGAGTACATGATTGAAGGCCAGGCCGCGCCGATAGAAGTGGCAGAGCTGACCAGCTGGCTGGCGCCGGGGAATTACGCGCTCATAGGGAGCGAGGACGCGGTGCCGACGGCGGATTTCCTTTACCGGCTATCCGTACTGGCGGGAGCGGGCAACGTCGCTTCTATTCGCGTTGTCTCGCCGGACTATACGGATGTAAATAAACCCGTAGACTATGACGCCAAGCAAAAGCCCGGCGAGCCGTTTTGTCCCAAAGAGACGGCGACGACAGATTATTGGCAGCGCAACGTGTCGGACTCGACCGGCAACTACACGTCTTCGTTCCATTGCTTCGCGCCGGGCGGTTCGTACCAGCTGTATGCGGGAGGACTGTACGATTTTCCAACGGACACGTCTTTGCAAGT
>CBIMUR010000077.1:0-3894 GCA_966247155.1 uncultured bacterium | reverse complement strand
TTGTACAGCCGGAGGGTGATACTGGTAATAACGTAGCGGCCGGCTGCCTCACCACGGAAAATGCTGTGGCGGTACGAAAAGCCGCAGTCCATGTTTTGCAGCACGACGAACCGGTCTCTCTGGTTGTCGTAGGCCTCCAGTGACACCAGCGAATCGGCGATCTCCTGCCCGTACGCGCCGATATTTTGTACCGGCGCGGCGCCTGCCGTACCCGGGATGGCCGAAAGGGCTTCGATGCCGGAGAGGTTCATCTCTACCGTGCGTCTCACCACGCCGTCCCAGTCTTCGCCGGCGCCTATTTTCAGTGTGGTTTGCCCCGGCTCGTCGGCTACTACCTCAAAGCCCGGAATGCGGTTTCGCACCACTATGCCCGCGAAGCCTTCGTCGCGCACGATAGTATTGCTGCCGCCGCCCAGTATGAAGACGGGCAGGTTCTGGCTCTTGGCGTTTTTGCAGATTTCCTGCACTTCCTCGGGCGTGCGCGCCTCGGCCATAAAGCGCGCGTTGCCGCCCAGGCGCATGGTGGTGTAGTTTTTCAGCGGGATGTTAGTGTGAACGTCCATTTCCCCCAATTATACCGCAGCCGGGAAAATTTATACTATACTATATGAAGTACGCGCCCGTAGCTCAGGGGATAGAGCACCAGTTTCCGGTACTGGGTGTCGGGAGTTCGAATCTCTCCGGGCGTACCAAGTTGACTGATAGCAAAGGCACCCGCCGCGGGGTGTTTTTATTTTTGCGAAGGGATATTATGGAAAGATGAAGATGCAAACGAAATCCGGCAAACCAATCTTTCCCATCGGCATAGGTATGTGGGACGTCAGTAGCGCGTTCGAGGCCGACCCGTTGGAAAAATACAAGGGTACCCGGCCGGTGTATGGCAACGAAGAGGCGGAAATTGACGCTTTACGCTACTCGCTGAGCAGTGGCCAAAACCATATCGACTGCGCAGAGCTGTACGGCGCGTTTTATACCGATGAAGTAGTAGGGCGGGCGATTGCCGGGCTTCCGCGCGAGGATCTTTTCATCGGCGACAAGCTTTGGAAAACGAGCATTGGCCCGGGGCTGGTACGCCCCACGGTAGAGAAAATGCTTGAAAAGCTCGGGACTGATTATATCGACCTACTTTATATCCACAATGCATGGGACGGCTGGCAAGAGGCCGTTCCGCAGATTGACGAGCTGATAGATGAGGGTGTAGTGAGGTATTTTGGCGTGAGTAATTTTACCGTCGGCCAGATGCAAGAGGCGATGGCACTTGCCAAACATCCACTGGCTGCCAACCAGGTGAGGTTTAACGTGTTACACAAAAAAGAAGCCGATGATGAGTTCCGGACGTTCTGTCGTGAGAATGACGCCCAGATCGTCGCGTTTCAGCCCTTAAAGCGCCAAGCGGTGCTTGAAAACAAAACCGTGCAAGCTATCGCGAAAGCGCACGACGCGTCGCCGGCTCAGGTGGCGTTGGCGTGGCTTGTCGCCAAGGGCGCGCTGCCTATCCCGAAGGCAATGAAAAAAGAGCATATCAATGAGAACTGCGCCGCCGTGAACGTAAAGCTGAGCGAGCAAGATGTGCGGGCGCTTGATGAGGCGGCGGCATGAAGCCAATCGAAGACGAAAACATCATCCGGTCAGGAAGGCTAAGCGTAGGCGACGGCCACGAGCTGTACTGGGTTGACTGGGGAAACAAAGACGTAAAAAGTCCGGTATTTTACCTGCATGGCGGGCCGGGTGCCGGGTTTGACGAAAGCGATTTTGCACGGTTCGACCCGAAAAAGCACAGGGTGGTCTTTCACGACCAGCGCGGCTCGGGCAGGAGCACGCCGTTCGCTTCCACGGCTCACAACACGTCGGCCGACCTGGTGGCAGACATTACCACGCTGAAAAACGAACTGGGCTTTGATAAAATTTCGCTCTATGGGTTTTCCTGGGGGTCCACCTTGGCGTTGCTGTATGCCATAGAAAACCCCGCCGCGGTTGAAAAAATGTTGGTCGGCGGTATTTTTCTGGCGCGCGGCGTTGACAACGACTTTTACCTGCGCGGCGGGATAGCGTCGCATTTCCCAGAGGTGTGGGCGCGTTTTAGTAGCATGGTGCCAGAAGATAGCAGCCAGGGCGTGAGCGAATATTATAAAAAGATGCTAACGGGCGGCAATGAGAGCGAGCGCAAAAAGTTCGCGAAAGAATGGATGGTATACGAGTCGTCCATCCTCAGCCTGGATTACCGGCCGGAAAAGGTGGAGAGCGAGCTGAAGGATTTTGCCGCCGAGTCGCTGGCGTACCTTGAGGCACATTACCTTCTTAACGGCTGTTTCTTGGAGGAAAATTACATTCTGAAAAACGCCCGCAAGCTTAGCGCGTTGGAGCAAATCGTCATCGTGCAGGGACGCTACGATTTCATTTGCTTGCCGAGTGCCGCGTACGAGCTGAAAAACGCAATCGGCGACAACGCGACGCTGCATATCGTGCTGTCGGGCCATTCAAGCGGCGACCCAGTGCAGCGGGAAGTGGCGCGGGCATATGCCAATATGTTGTGGTAGGCTCTGCTATTTAACGGTTATATTGCCGTGCTGCGACGGGTCGTAGTGGTTGTGAAAGCCCCACTCGCCCTTTGCTTCCAGGGTGATGGTCACGCTCTCGTGCGGGGCGATATCACCGGCGTTCAGCTCGGGGTTGTCGGTGTGGGTAGGGTGCGGGTCGGAGCCGAAGTCGAGCGCCTCGGAAGAGTCGTTGGTAATCTTGACGTTTGAACCGGAGACGACCTCGCTTTTTGAAAGCGTGAACGATGAGCCGTCATAGGTGATAGTGGCGGCAACTTCCTTGCTGTCGGTCGTGTGGGCGCCCTCGTGGCTGTGCGTATCGTCGTGGTGCGTGGCCTCGGGCGCGGACGTTTTGTTGGCGACGACCAAGCTGTAGATGATCGCCCCGGCCGTCACGGCGGCTACCACGATGGCGGCGATAACGATACGTTTGGTATTGCTCATGAGTTCCTCCCGTTAGTTACGTTCATTATCGTGCAGATTGTGCTAGTATGTCAATAAAGGATAAGCATGAAAACGGCCATCAGCAGGATAGAAACGTTTTTGGACAAGTACGAGGGCAAGGCTCATCTGTTGCTGCGGCTTGGCTTGGCGGTCGTGTTTCTTTACGCGGCCGTTTCTTCGTTTATTAGCCCGAATGATTGGGTGGGGTACTTGCCACAGTTCGTGCGCGACCTGCTGCCGGCAAAAACCGCGCTTGCCGTCTTCTCTGCCGTGGAAATCGTGCTGGCGGCGTGGCTGCTAAGCGGCGTCTACACGCGTCTGGCCGGGGCAGTAGCGGCCGCGATGCTGCTGGGGATCGTCGTGTCGAACTTTAGTCTCCTGCCCATTAGCTTCCGCGACATCGGCCTGGCATTCATGGCGCTTGCTCTGGTGCTTATGAAAGAAAAGCCGGCGCGCGAAAGCCTGTAGAATTACAGCGGTAACCTGGTATAATAAGTAAAGCTTCGCACCCGTAGCTCAGCGGATTAGAGCACTGGTCTTCGGAACCAGGTGTCGCAGGTTCGAATCCTGCCGGGTGTACCACGCATAGCAAATTAAGGCGCCGGGCGGCGTCTTTTTGTATAAGCGTGACCAAGATCACATACGCGAGACCGCTTTATATAGTATAGATAAGCAGCGTGCGCTACAATAAAAATATAAACGAGGACACGTATGGATTCTGCAACCACGGTACCGCTGCTGATTATCATCGCCCACCTGATCAACCTGTTCTGCCTGGTCGTTCTTATTCGTAGCGGTATCGGCATACTTTTCGACCACCCAAAACTATACTGGACCGACCACACCACCGACGACAATCACTGGCTGCGGTTTGGCAAGAAGGTGATGCCGAAAGACAAGCTGTGGACGTCGC
>CBIMUR010000076.1:0-4026 GCA_966247155.1 uncultured bacterium | reverse complement strand
ATACGAAAAAAACCACAAGGTAGAAAACGACCCGCGCATCACCAGGTTCGGCCAATTCCTGCGCGCCACGTCGCTCGATGAGCTGCCGCAACTCTTCAACGTGCTAAAGGGCGACCTCAGCCTGGTGGGTCCGCGCCCCATCCTCCCGCAGGAAACCAATTTTTCACCGGACCGAACGGCGCTGCTGCACAGCGTGAAATCGGGCGTGACCGGGCTTTGGCAAGTCTCTGGCCGCAGCAACCTTTCGTTCGACGAGCGTATCGAGCTGGAGCTTTTTTATGCGCAAAACTGGAGTTTCTGGCTGGACATTAAAATCCTATTCAAAACGGTCGCAGTCGTGTTCCGTAAAACGGGGGCAAAGTAGGCTACAATAATACCATGGCAAAGGCACAAAACAACTACGCGTTTATCGACAGCCAAAACCTCAATATGGGCGTAAAAAGCGTGGGCTGGCAAATCGATTACCGGCGTTTTCGCCACTATCTTCGTACAAAATACAACATTACAAAAGCCTTTCTTTTTATTGGGTATGTCAATGGCAATGAATCGCTCTACACCAATCTTCAGGAAGCGGGCTTTATCCTCATCTTTAAGCCAACAATGGAACTGCCCGGTGGAAAAATAAAAGGGAATGTCGATGCGGAGCTCGTATTGCATACCATGATACAGCTACCACATTACGATAAAGCAATTATCGTAAGCGGCGACGGCGACTTCAGGTGCCTCGTAGAATACCTGGCAAACCAAGACAAATTGCTAAAGATTCTCACGCCCAACCGCCATTTTTCAGGCTTTTTGCGTGAGTTCAACCAATATATTGTGCAAGTCGGCTTGCTCCGCAAAACGCTGGAATTCAAGAAAGCAAACAAAAAGACCAAGATCAGCGGTCGGTCGAAACCTTAGGCTGCTTAGCTTGGTCATCGTTATACTTTTATAATAGCAATTTATCGTATGAAAAGCAATATACCTACCCCACCAAAGATAGCCATCGTGGCCGACTGGCTTACCAACATGGGCGGCGCCGAAGAGGTGGTACTGGCCATGCACGAAGCGTTTCCGGAAGCGCCCATTTATACTTCCGTCTACGTGCCTGAAAAAATGCCCCGTTTCAAGGATATCGACGTGCGCACCACCTGGATCCAGAAGCTGCCCGCTTCTATCCGCAAATACCACCGCTGGTTTCCGGTGCTCCAGGTGCAGGCGTTCCGCAGGCTCGACCTTTCCGAATACGATATCATACTTTCCAGCAGCATTATCAGCTCAAAGCACGTACGCAAAACGCGACCCGGCCAGGTGCATATCAGTTACTGTCACACGCCGACGCGCTACTACTGGAGCCACTATGAGGAATACAAAAAGGATCCGGGCTTTGGTAAGCTGAACTGGCTCGTAAAGCTGCTCATTCCCATCTTTATGCCACGCCAGAAAAAGCTTGACTACGAGGCGGCGCAGGCGGTCGACACGTTCATTGCCAACTCGGAAGAAGTGCAGAAGCGGATTAAAAAATACTACCACAAGCCTTCCACGGTCATTTACCCGCCGGTTGACACCTCGCGCTTTACGCCGGCGCGCGAGCGGGGCGATTACTACGTGGTACTGGGCCGCCAGGTGCCCTACAAACGCTACGACCTAGCCGTGGCCGCCTGCAGCAAGCTTGGCATCCCGCTGAAGGTGATCGGCAGGGGCCCCGCCCATGAAGAGCTGGTGAAAATCGCCGGGCCAAGCGTGGAATTTTTCACCGAGCGCTTTGGCAACGCCAGCGACGCGGCCGTCAACGACGCGCTTAACCACGCCAAAGGCTTTATTTTCACGGCCGACGAAGACTTCGGCATCGTACAGGTAGAGGCGCTGGCCGCCGGCGCACCGGTTATTGGCTATGCCAAAGGCGGCACGCTTGATATCGTGCAAGACGGCGAAAGCGGTATTCTCTTCCACGAACAGACGGTCGGGGCGGTTACGGAAGCTATCCAAAAAGCCGAACAAATCACCTTCTTACCCGGCACCTTGCGGCGCAAGGCCAAGCGTTTCGACAGGGGCCTGTTCATCACCAAAATCCGCAAAGTCGTCAGCGACGCCGCCTTGGGGCGGTAGCTATTCTATCGTTACCGACTCGGTGAACTGCTTGGTATCGGCAAGCGCTTTGTCGAGCACTTTTTGCGCTTCCACGCGCGACTGCTCGTCGGGGTTATCCTGCAGCGTCAGCATGGTGATACAGCTGACGCTTCCAGAATCGCCCAGTTCTTTGGTAGCCGTATCGAAGGTACCGATAGTAATGTTGTACTTTTGCGCTTTTACGTTGTCATCGGTGCCGCACACGCTCGCCACCACATTGGGGTCAACCGTTGCCAGAAACTGCTGAAAGCCTTTGTGCGAAAGCTCGATGACATCCCGCCCCTCGTTGGCGTCCGGGCTGGCACTCCACCACAATACGTTGCGATTGGCCTCGGTGTCGGGGTAGCTCATCTTCCGCCCGTCGGGCAGCGTTTCGGTGATCATCGCCGCGCCATCCCCTTGGCCGTTTTTCAGCTGCTTGTTCTCGTCTTGCAGCGCTTGGCTGGTATTTTTCTCATTCGCAAGCTCATCCCGCAACGAGGCGTTTACCACCAGCGCAAAAGCGCTCACCCCGCCTGCAGCCAGCGCAATGAAAACAAGCAAAATAACACCAGCCCGCTTTAGACCCTTCCGCTCGTTCGTAGGCGGCGTCGGGGGCGTGTAGGGGACATACGGCACCTCAAACGGTGATTGCTGCGGCTGTGATGGCTGCTCGTACATTACTTTTATAATACAGGAAAAAAGCATAGGCGTCATTAGTGAGCGGCCTCTGCGTATGATATAATTTCCCTATTATAGATGAACATGCTTTCGCAAAAAAATAAACCCAGGGAGTACTATCTCGACCTACTCAGGGTGTTTGCTATATTCGCGGTACTTGTCATTCACTGTATTGCCTCTTCGACCTCCGCAAGTCACGCAAGCAGCACGAAGGCATGGCTCTTTTCCATAACACTTGATAGTTTTGTTCACTGGTGCGTACCGGTATTTGTTATGATTAGCGGCGCACTGCTTATCAATGCCAGGGTATATAAAAACAGCAAGCAACACATCAAAAAAAGGTTCGTGCGTTTACTCCCAGCATTGCTTGCGTGGCCGTTTCTTTATGGGCTATGGAGGGCATTTCTGTATGACCAACCGGTTGATTTGCTAAAAATCATTAAGGGCTACCTTACAGGCAGTCCCACAATGGGGCCTCATCTCTATTTCTTATTCCTTATTGCCGGGCTTTATCTCCTCACTCCAATTATCAGTGCGTACGTGAAGCTTGTCTCTAGAAAACAGCTCTGGGTTACAACGCTGGCCATCATGGGCGCCACTACGCTATGGTACACTTTAGCAACACTTCTTACAGGCAAGGAGCCTGCCCTTAATGTCATAACTCAAAGTCTCCCGTATGTCGGCTATTTTATGCTCGGCTATCTCTTCAAAGATATTGTAATCCGCCGGCCATGGGTGCCAGTAGTTATTTTTATACTAGCAAGTTCTCTGGTCACTATTGGCATATACTTCACGCAGCGCCTCTATCATTCAAACTTTTTCTACTCTTACCCCACGATCTTTCTGATGATCGCGTCGCCAGCAGCCTTTTTGTCTGGCAAGGTGATTTATAATAAAGTTACAGAGTTATTCTCAAATAATAAGCGTCGCATTAGCACATTACGCTCACTAACCGTCCAACTATCAAACTCTGCCTTTGGCGTCTATCTTGTCCACATGATCGTATTGGATGTCTTTATCGCCATGTTTGATTTCAATAGACACTCATTAAAACACTCTCTTTTGCTCATTCCTCTTGTCACTATTACTTCATGGTGTCTTGTTTTCGTTGTTTTACATATTCCTTACGCAAGAAGCCTCGTGAAATAAATAATATATACGAGCCTCACCGGACAGTCTTAGGGCAAATACGCAACGCAAAGCTCAAACTTATTAAGTAGTAAGTCCTACTCAACCGTCACGCTCTTCGCCAAA
>CBIMUR010000075.1:0-4050 GCA_966247155.1 uncultured bacterium | reverse complement strand
TTCTTCTGGCCCGCGGCGACGACCGGCTCCGCCTTCGGCTTTTCGCCCTTCAGCTTGCTGTCGTGGATGTTGATGTCCTTTACCGGCCCGAAGATACGTTCGCAGAACAAACCGTCGCGCTCTGGCTTTTGGGTGCGGTAGTTGATGGTTTCCGGCTTGGTGACTTCACCGTAGCTCCACTTCAGGATGTCATCGGGGCTTGCCACCGCGAGACGCACAGCGTCAAAGTCGGCAATACCGTTTGATGAGACGATGCGGCTCATATTACGCCTCCTTCCTTTCTTCTTCAATTTCGTCAATGTCTTGGATACTCATGCCACCTTCGCCGTCGATGTCGCCGAGCTCATCGGCTTCGTCAAGGACGGTTTCGTCGTCATCGTCATCGGCCACAACAGCGGCTGGAACAGTCTTGTCGGCAGGGCCAGCACTCGCGATAACCGCTTCGGCGTCAACCACGGCATCTTCCGACTCATCCAGCAAATCAACGCGCAGACCAAGGCCTTGCAGTTCCTTCACGAGCACGTTAAAGCTCTCTGGCAGCTTTGGCCCGACGATCGGCTCGTCTTTGATGATCGATTCGTACGCCTTGGCACGTCCGTAGACATCGTCGGACTTGATGGTCAGCATTTCTTGCAGCGTGGTCGCGGCACCGTATGCCTCGAGTGCCCACACCTCCATCTCACCGAAGCGCTGGCCGCCGTTTTGCGCCTTACCGCCGAGCGGCTGCTGGGTGACCATGGTGTACGGGCCGGTCGAGCGGGCGTGGATCTTGTCGCTGACCATGTGGTGCAGCTTGATCATGTGCATCACGCCAACGGTGGTGCGCTCTTCGAAGGCTTCACCGGTGCGGCCGTCAAACAGCTGGCTCTTGCCGTCACGGGCAAAACCGGCTTTTTCGAGCTCGTCGCTGATGACCTCGTTTGGCACGCCGTTAAACGGTGGCGTTGCAACCTTGTAGCCAAGGGCGCGCGCAGCCATGCCTCGGTGGGTTTCAAACAGCTGGCCGATGTTCATACGGCTTGGGACACCGAGCGGGTTGAGCACGACATCTACAGGAGTACCGTCTTCCATAAACGGCATGTCTTCTACCGGCAGAATGCGGGCAACGACACCCTTGTTACCGTGACGGCCGGCAAGCTTGTCACCAACGCTGATTTTGCGCAGCTGGGCAACGAAAATCTGAATTTGCATCAGTACGCCAGCTTTGAGTTCGTGGCCGTTCTCGCGTGAGAATATCTTGACGCCGACAACCTTGCCGCCACCGGCGTTGTTCATGCGCTGAGAAGTGTCACGAACGTCTTTGGCCTTTTCACCGAAGATAGCGCGTAGCAGACGCTCTTCAGAGCTCAGTTCCTGCTCGCCCTTCGGCGTAATCTTACCAACCAGTACGTCGCCGGCTTTCACCTCGCTACCAACCTGAACGATGCCGTTTTCGTCGAGGTGACGCAGGCTTTCTTCGCTGACGTTCGGGATGTCGCGAGTGACGATTTCCGGGCCAAGCTTGGTTTCGCGGACTTCAACGGTGTAGTCCTTGATGTTGATGCTGGTCAGGCCGTCGTTTTGCACGATGCGCTGGGAGAGAACGATGGCGTCGTCCATGTTGTAACCGCCCCAAGGCATGAAGGCAACCGTGAGGTCGCGGCCAAGTGCCAACTCGCCGTCGGCGATAGACGCGCCTTCAATCAGCGTGTCGCCCTTCTTTACCTTCTGGCCACGTTCAACGCGGGTTTTTTGGTTGATCGAGCGGTCGTCGTTGCTTTTCGCGAAGTGGATCAGCTCGTATTTCTTGACCCCGTCTTTGTACTTGACCTCTACGGCGTCGCCATCGGCACGCACCACCTCACCGTCGGCTTCAGCAACGATCAGCTGGCTGGTATTTTTGGCAAGCTCTGCCTCGATACCGGTACCAACGGTTGGCGATTCTGGGGTCAGCAGCGGTACGGCCTGCTTCTGCATGTTCGTACCGGTAAGGCTACGGTCGACGCGGTTCTTCTCAATGAACGGCACGAGACCGGCTGGCGGGCCAAGAATCTGCTTGTGCGCGGCGTCCATAAAGGTGACCTCGGCAATGTCTACTTGCTCCGGGTTAAGGAACTTGCGGGCGCTCACACGCTCGTCGGCAAAGGTGCCGTCTTCGTTTACTTCAGCACCGGCGTCGGCAATCACCTCGGTCAGTTCCTGCGAGGCATCAAGGTAGACAACCTCATCGGTGACTTTGCCGTCTTTTACGCGTAGGTACGGCGTTTCAATGAAACCGTATTCGTTCACGCGGGCGTAGGTAGCAAGGTTGAGCACCAAACCAATGTTGGCACCTTCTGGCGTTTCCACCGAGCAAAGGCGGCCGTAGTGGGTTGGGTGGGCGTCACGCACGTCGAAGCCGGCGCGTTCACGGCTAAGGCCACCAGGGCCCATGCTGCTGAGACGGCGCTTGTGCGACAGCTCGGAAAGCGGGTTGACTTCGTCCATCAGCTGGCTCAGCTGGCTGCTGGCAAAGAATTCGCGCACGGCAGCAACCACCGGGCGAGCGTTAATCAGCTGGCCAGGGGTCACCGTCTCGAGGTCGCTCATACTCATGCGGTCCATGGCGTTGCGCTGCATACGCAGCATACCAACGCGGAACTGGCGGGCAACCAGTTCGCCAACAAGCTTCACGCGGCGGTTAGAGAGCGCGTCGATGTCATCGGCTGGTTCCTGCGAGTTGTTCAGGCGGATGATTTCCTTGATGATAGCGATGAGGTCGCTCATCTGGAAAACACGGTTCTCGGTGGTGTTGGCGACTTCCAGGCCAAGGCGCTGGTTCAGCTTGTAACGGCCAACGCGGCTGTAGTCGAAGCGCTTGAAATCAAAGAACATGCGCTCGATCATGCTGCGGGCGTTGTCTACGGTGGCAAGGTCGCCTGGGCGCAGGCGGCGGTAGACTTCAATCAGGGCTTCGTTTGAGCCGCGGGCTGGGTCTTTTTCAAGGGTGGCGTCGATGTATTTTACGTCGCCGGTATCAACGTCTTCGAACAGGCTCTTGATTTCGCTGGTCTTGTTGTGGCCAAGTGCGCGTAAGAGCGTGGTCACTGGCAGTTTGCGGCGGCGGTCAATCTTGACGTAGATAGTGCCGTTTGAAGCGGTCTCAAACTCCAGCCACGCACCACGGCCAGGAATAAGCTTGGCGCCGTAGTAGTTGCGGCCGTTTGAAACGTCGGCAGTAAAGAAAACGCCGGCGCTGCGGATTAGCTGTGAAACGACCACGCGCTCCGTACCGTTGATAATGAACGTGCCGCGGTCGGTCATCCATGGGTAGTCACCGAGGTAGATCTCTTGCTCTTTGACTTCGCCCGTCACCTTGTTGGTCAGCTCTACCTTGGCGTGCAGCGGCGCGTCGAAGGTAAGGTTGTTTTCCTTGGCGTCCATTTCGGTCGTTTTCGGGCTCTGGAACTCGTACTGCTTGAAGCGCAGTTCCAGTTTTTGACCGGTGTAATCCTCGATAGGGTTAAGTTCTGCGAAAATCTCGCTCAGGCCAGTCTCGACAAATTCTTGCCAAGAGTCTTTCTGGTGAGCGATCAGGTTTGGTAGCGGCAAAGCAGTATCGTCTTTCGTGAAAAAGACGCGCTTTCCCGCACTGGGCTTGGTTTTTGCCACGCGTTGCTCCTCTTGAATTGTTTTAGTGATAGAATCGGCGCCGAAGATTCCAAGCGTGGTTTTCTCTGTTCCTGCCACCGGTCGAGAGACATTAGTAACCACAACTACACTACTTCTTAGTATCTATTGTGGAGCCTTTCAGGCAAATAGTCAAGGAGAAAATTTGGACGATTCTTCCTCTATCGGATAGAGAGATGACTAGGGAAATACTACGACTTCTCAGCAGTGCTCATATCAGGAGAGTAAAATGATTTAAACGCGCTCTTACACGCGGTAATACCACCTTTTGGCGCGGCAGCCGGACACGTTACACCAAGCATATTTGGCTTCGCACCTTTTCCATCCTTATACAAAGTCCATGCTGTCATCATGTTCTCCACATGCTGCTTCCGCATTCCATTTAGAATTTCGATAGTCGCG
>CBIMUR010000074.1:0-4077 GCA_966247155.1 uncultured bacterium | reverse complement strand
TGCTTTACCAGCCGCCGCTGAAGATGGCTACTTTTTCCGCCACCAAGCTAAAACCCGCGCCGGTTTACTATTCGCCGCTCACCGGCCTGAAGGTGAAAAACCAGGCCGCGACCACCATGCCCGTCACTGCCATCATGATAGAAAACAGCCCCGACGCCCGGCCGCAATCCGGCCTCAAGCAAGCCGGCGTGGTGTACGAGGCCATTGCCGAGGGCGGCATCACGCGCTTTCTCACGCTTCACCAGCAAGACAAACCACAGCTGATCGGTCCGGTGCGCAGCGTGCGCATGTACTACGTGGACTGGCTGGCACCGTTTAATGCCAGCGTCGCGCACGTGGGTGGCAGCGCGGCGGCGCTCAAAGAGGTACGAAACGGCAAATACCGCGACATCGACCAGTTCTTCAACCCGGGCAGCTACTGGCGCGCCAGCGACCGCTACGCGCCGCACAACGTTTACACCAGCTTTAAAAAGCTCGATGCGCTCAACAAGAAAAAGGGCTACAAAACGTCGCGCTTCACCGGCTTTACCCGCACCGACGGCGCGCCGAGCAAGAAGCCGAACGCCACTAAAATAAACATAAATTTCAGCAGCCCGCTCTACAACACGCGCTACGCCTACGATAAAAAAATCAATGCCTACAAGCGTTTCCAGGCGGGCGAGCCGCACAAAGACCGCGAGAAAGGGCAGATCACGCCCAGCGTCGTCATTGCCATGAAAATCAACATGAGCCTTGTTTTCCAGGACGGCTACCGCGAAAACATCAAGACCACCGGCAGCGGCCAGGCTATTATTTTCCAAAACGGCACCGCCCAAAAGGTCACCTGGCGCAAGCCCACGCGTGCCAGCCAGCTGCGCTTTACCGACCCGAAAACCGGCAAAGACGTCCCGCTGGTGCGCGGGCAAACCTGGATAGCGGCAATACCAAACAGTAGCGGGAGCGTCTCATGGCGGTAGAAGAGCAAAAAAAGATAGAGCAGCCGGTGATGGTCCGGGCGTATTGGCCGCGCTTTCGCCGCTATTCGCTGGTACTGACCATTCTCACGCAGATTCTCGTGACGCTTGCCATTGGCCTGGCGCTTATTTTTGGCGGCGTTACCGACGCGTCGATCTCGTTCTGGATCACGCTGATTGCCATACTCGCGGCCTGTCTCGGCCTCAATATTCTGCTTATCAACCAGCTCACTACGCCGCTGCGTGACCTCACCAACGCGCTGACCCATATTGCCGGCGAGCCCACCACTACCACGCCACCCAACCCAAATGCCAAGCAGTTCGAGCGTGACGGCTTCAAGCCGCTACTGCAGCTTATTTACGAGATGGCAGCCGATGGAAAAACGGCAGATACCCCCGCCAAGCCAACGGGCGGGCCGGCCGCCGACCTGGCCGCCGCGCTCGACAACACGGCCGCCGGCTTCATGGTTATTAACACCAAAAAAGAGGTGCTGTTTGCCAACGCGAAGGCGCCGGTCCACACCGACCCGGCAGGCAAAAAGGTGATCGACCTTATATTCGAGGATGGCATCACCCTCGACGCTTGGCTGAAGGACTGCGAGGAGCACGCCGTTCACGCCGACCACACCTGGCTGCGCGTCGCCAATAAAATCATCGGCGAAGAAGACCGCAAAATCTATGACATCACCGCGTCATACCAAAAGGGCAGCGAGGCAGAGGTGGTGCTGATGCTCTTTGACCGCAGCAGCGAATACCAGCCGGAAGATGACGATCTCGATTTTATCGCCTTCGCCGCGCACGAATTGCGTGGGCCGATCACCGTTATCCGCGGCTACCTCGACGTGCTGGGCGACGAGCTGGAAGGCAAGCTTGACGGCGACCAGACAGAGCTGCTCAAGCGCCTGGTCGTCTCGGCAAACCGGCTGTCCAGCTATGTTAATAACATCCTCAACGCCTCGCGCTACGACCGCCGCCACTTAAAAATCCGCCTGCGCGAGGATTCTATCGCTGACATTTACGATACCATCAACGACGACATGCAGCTGCGTGCTACCAGCCAAAACCGCCTGCTGGCCGTGCACATCCCCGACAGCCTCCCGACCATTGCCGCCGACAGGGCAAGTGCCAGCGAGGTTCTCTCCAACCTCATCGACAATGCTATCAAATACAGCAATGAGGGCGGCACCGTGGAAGTCAGCGCCAAGCAAGACGGTGATTTCGTGAAAATCTCAGTACAAGACCACGGCATTGGCATGCCGGGCAGCGTGGTAAGCAACTTGTTCCACAAATTTTACCGCTCGCACCGCTCACGCGAGACGGTCGCCGGCACCGGCATCGGCCTCTATATTTCCAAGGCTATCGTCGAGTCGCATGGTGGTAAAATAGAAGTGCGCAGCGCCGTGGGCGAAGGCTCGACCTTCGAATTCACGCTACCGGTCTACAGCACCGTTGCCGACAAGCTGGGCGCCAACAATAACAGTAACGAAGGCCTCATCGACCGCGATGACGGCGGGTGGATTAAAAACCACGCGATGTACAGGGGATAACATGGCAATCAAATCGATTTTATGCATAGAAGACGACCGTTTCATCGGTGAAATGTACGTACGCAGCCTAAAGAAAGCAGGCTATGACGTCGACTGGATGGTCGATGGCAACGACGGCCTGGTCGCCGCGCGCAACAAACCGTACGACCTGATACTGCTGGATATCATGCTGCCAGAGCGGAAGGGGAGTGACATTTTGGCGGCACTGCGCGGCGGCAAAGAAGACCTTATCCCGAATACGCGCGTCATCGTCATGACCAACTTCGACCAAGACGACGAGTCGCGCGCCGCCATGCAGCACAACGCCGACGCCTACCTGATAAAAGCCGAGATAACGCCAAAGAAACTGCTGTAGGTCATTGAAAAGCTGAGCAGCGTCAGCTAGCCATCTTAGCAAAAAATGACACGGCTACGTTGCCGTGTCATTTTCTCATTACAAAGTCGAGCTACCGGGCGGGCAGCGCGCTCATCCACGAAATCATCCGCAGACAGCACGCCGCCCGGCCCGGGTCTACCGTTCTCAGCCAGTCTCGCCAGGGCGGCCCCACGCAACCGGGCTAACAGCCCGGAGAGCCGCACGCACCTCATCCTCATCGAACGAGAGGTGGCGGTCGCCACGGTCGCGAAGTCGCGTCATCACCTCGTTGACCCTTACGTCAATGGGAGCCGGCGCGATCGATGCCAGAATATTCCTGACCGCCTCCTCCAGGGAGGTGAGACGGTTTTCGGTAATTTCAGCGGTCATCGTTGACCTTCTTTCGCTTGGTAGAACACAACGAAGGCGCAAGCGCGTCATTGCGCTAAACGGCGCCTCGTTGTCGCAAAATAATAACACGAGCGTTATATAAAATCAACACTATCCGTAAATATCAAGAATCGGCCGGCGCAGACGCAACTCGCTCACGCTATACCTCTTGTCGTCATCGTGATACCGGCATTTTACGTCGTGGACGGCGCGGAAATAATCGCCCTCTTGCTGGGTTTTGTAGTCCAGTTGCGCTTCGAACACCTCTCGGGCAAACCGCGAGCCGCTATAAACCAGAAATTCCTGCTCCTCACCGCCGCCGAGAAAATCATCTATCTCGCGCTTTTCGCCGCCGATAGTGATTTTGTCGAGCAACACTTCCTCCGGCCATGCGTTAACGATCTGGCAGTATACCTCCATCTTGTCGCCATTCAGGTTCGTTTTCGTCCGCCTAACGTACACGACAGGGAAGCTGCTGTCATCGCCCTTACGGATGGCCGGACCGGAAGGTGCTTGCTCGGTTGGCTGCCGTGAAGCGCCTTCGTCCGCTTGCCGCCCCTCGTCTTCAAATGCCGGCTTGCCTTGGGCCATTCGCTTCATCACATCGAAAAACGACATATTTACACTCCGGTCACATTAATTTTTTATATAAAACGTCACCGTGCGCGAGTTATAGCCGGCGCCGCGTATCCAGGCGCGTAGCAGTATGGTGTGCTTGCCATTGCTCAGCTTTCTGGTGTCGAAGTTAAAGCTGTAGGGCGCGTTTTCATCGGTGGCAATCCATTTGCCATCGACACGCAGCGTGACGAGCATCACGCTGTCGTGCGGGCGG
>CBIMUR010000073.1:0-4123 GCA_966247155.1 uncultured bacterium | reverse complement strand
CGCAGGCCCGCTGTGTCGCCGACGCTGAACGGCACGAGCGAAAGCTGCTCGGCATCCGGCACCTTGTCGCGCGCCGAAAGCGTCACCAGCGATGCGCGGATCTCGGTGTCGCTGTAGGGCAGCGGCGGTTTCGCCAAACAGAAGCAGCTGGACAAAGCCGTTGAGAAAGCGCGCAAAACGCTGCACAACGAGACGATCGACCTGGTGGCGCTCGCCACCGAGAAAGTCGTGGGCAAAGCGGTTGACGCCAAAGTGGACGAAAAAATCGTTTCCGCGGCCGTCAAGGGGGCAAAATAGCCCATGGCGCTTCGTTTGTCCCGTCGTAAAATAGCCGCTTACGTCGCTGATAAGCTCGTGGCTGGCGACAAGCCGGCGGCGGCTCTTAAAGAGGCGGCGGCATACCTGCTGGAAACGGGACGGACGCGCGAGCAGGAACTGCTGGTGCGCGATATCGAGGACGCGCTTGCCCAGAGAGGCGTCGTCGTGGCCGACGTTACGTCCGCCCGCGCGCTTTCCGGCGGCATCAAGGCGGAGATCGCCAAGCTGGTCGGGGGCAAGTCGCTACAGCTGCGCGAGAGAATCGACCCGAGCGTCTTGGGCGGCGTGCGCATCAACGTGCCCGGCAAACAGTTCGACGGGACGGTCCGCCGCAAACTGACGCAACTTAAAGCAAAGCAATTATAGGAAGAGGAAAAATGGCTGAAATAGCAGTAACAGAACTATCGAAAGACCTTCGCGACGCGATCGCGGGGCTCGAGACGTCTGAAGGCCTCGAGAACGTCGGGATTGTCACCCGTATCGGTGACGGTGTTGCATGGGTACACGGCCTGCGCAGCGCCGGTTTTTCCGAAATGCTCGAGATCGAGACGAAGAATGGCACGGTTGAAGCGTTCGCGCTGAACCTTATGGAAGACGAAATCGGCGCGGTGCTCCTGGGTAGCGACGCCGGCGTTTCCGCTGGCAACACGGTGCGCCTTACCGGCAAAACGCTGGAAGTGCCGGTGGGGCCGGAGCTCCTTGGCCGCGTGGTTGACCCGCTTGGCCGCCCGCTCGATGGCGGTCCGGCGATAAAGACCAAGCAGACCGGGCTGGTAGAGCGCGAAGCTATCGGCGTGATGGGCCGTAAATCGGTGCATGAGCCGCTGATGACCGGCATCATGGCCATCGACGCCATGTTCCCTATCGGCCGCGGCCAGCGTGAGCTGATTATCGGTGACCGCCAGACCGGTAAAACCGCTATTGCCATCGACACCATGATCAACCAGGCCAAGCAAAAAACCGGCGTGGTCAACGTCTACGTCGCTATTGGCCAAAAGCTTTCCAAGATCGCCCGCCTGGTCGACCGCCTCAAGCAAGAAGGCGTAATGGAACAGACCATCGTGGTGGCAACCGGCCCAAGCGACCCGGCTTCCATGCTGTACCTGGCACCGTACGCTGGCACCGCCATGGGCGAGTACTTCCGTGACAACAAAGAGCACGCCCTGATGATCTACGACGATCTCACCAAGCACGCCGTGGCCTACCGCCAGATGTCGCTACTGCTCCGCCGCCCGCCGGGCCGCGAGGCTTTCCCGGGTGACGTGTTCTATCTACACTCCCGCCTCCTAGAGCGAAGCGCAAAGCTTTCCGACGATCTCGGTGCCGGCTCTTTGACCGCCCTGCCGATCATTGAAACGCAGGCCGGCGACATCTCGGCTTACATTCCGACCAACGTCATCTCTATTACTGACGGCCAGATTTTCATGGAAACCGACCTCTTCTACCAGGGTATCCGCCCAGCTATTTCCGCCGGCCTGTCCGTTTCCCGCGTGGGTGGCGCCGCCCAGACCAAAGCGGTGAAAAGCGTGAGCGGCCACCTGAAGCTTGGCCTTTCGCAGTTCCGCGAACTCGCCAGTTTCGCGCAGTTTGGTAGCGACCTCGACGACGCGACCAAAGCGCAGATCGACCGTGGCCAGCGCCTGACCGAGCTTTTGAAACAGGCGCAGTACCAGCCGATGAGCATCTGGGAGCAAGTCGCCAGCGTGTATGCCGTGAGCGAAGGCCTGTTTGATGGCGTTCCCGTTGCCAAAATCAAGGGCGCGCAGGAAGCGATGCTGACCAAGCTGTGGAGCGAGCACAAAGAAGACATGCGCAAGCTGAACACTGGTGACAAGCCGGATGAAAAGCTGATGAAAACCGTTAAGAAAGTCGCGACTGCCGCGGCGAAAGGCTTCGAGGGGTAGTACGTGGCGTCTCTTAGGCAACTTAAATCGCGTATCCGCTCGGTAAAAAATACCAAGCAGATTACCAAGGCGATGCAGCTGGTCGCGGCCAGCAAGATGCGCCGCGCGCAGGAAGACGACAAGGCTTCGGCCCCGTACACGCAGGCCGCAAACCAGCTACTTGCCTACCTCGCCAGCCAGGGCGTTACCGATACGCACCCGCTATTCCAGGTGCGCCAGGTGAAGTCGCGCTTGCTGATTGTGATTGCTGCCGACAAAGGGCTGGTCGGCGCGTACAATGCCAACGTACTAAAAGCATATATCCGCGAGCTGCGCTCCGACGACAAGGCACGCGTTACAACCGAAACAATTACCGTTGGCCGCAAGGTTGCCCAGTTCGTTTCGCGCCTGAAAGACGTTGAGGCCGTCGGCGTGTACGAGCAGCTGCCAGACAAGCCCGAAGGCAACGAGCTCCACCCCATCCTGGAGACGGCGCGGCAGAAATTTGTCAGTGGCGAAGTAGACGCGGTGGACGTTATTTACACCCAGTTTATCAGCAGCATGAAACAGGAGGTTACGGTAAAACGCGTACTGCCGGCAGGCTTTGTTGATACTGAAGTACCTCAGAACGTCCGTGACGCCAAGTATGAGCCCGACGCCGAAACGGTGCTCGACGGCGTGGCCTACCGTCTGGTCGGGGCGCAGATTTTCCAGGCGATGCTCGACGCCAAAGCCAGCGAATACAGCATGCAGATGATTGCCATGAAAAACGCCACCGATAACGCCTCGGACATCGCCGACGACCTGACGGTGGAGATGAACAAGGTCCGCCAGGGCGCGATCACCCAGGAATTAGCAGAAATATCAGGCGGCGTGGAAGCCCTAGCCCAGTAAAAGGAGAAGATGATGAGTAAAGAACAATCAGTCGGCCACATTACCCAAGTCGTTGGTGTGGTGGTTGACGTTGAATTTAAAGACAAGAAGCTGCCGGGCATGTACGACGCCTTGCAGGTGACGCACGGCAAAAAGCTGATTACGCTGGAAGTCGCCCAGCACCTCGACGAGCGGACCGTCCGCGCCATTGCCATGAGCAGCACCGACGGCCTGAAGCGCGGCGACGAAGTAGTTGCCACCGGCGCGCCAATCAGCGTTCCCGTGGGCGAACAGACCCAGGGCCGCATGTTCAATGTGACCGGTGACGTGATTGATGGCGGCAAAGCCGTCACTGGCAAAAAAGCCTCTATTCACCGTGAGCCGCCCGTGCTTGCCGACCAGTCGAACAAAACCGAAATTTTGGAGACCGGTATCAAGGTGATCGACCTCATCGCGCCGCTGACCAAAGGTGGCAAGGCCGGCCTCTTTGCCGGTGCCGGCGTGGGCAAGACCGTGCTTATCCAGGAGCTGATCAACAACATCGCGAAATTCCACAGCGGTAACTCGGTGTTTGCCGGCGTGGGTGAGCGTACCCGCGAAGGCAACGACCTTTACTACGAAATGGAAGACGCCGGCGTGCTGGGTAAGACCAGCCTCGTCTTCGGCCAGATGAACGAACCGCCAGGAGCGCGTCTTCGCGTGGCACTTTCCGGCCTTGCGATGGCCGAAGCCTTCCGCGACGAAGGCAAGGACGTGCTGCTTTTCATCGACAACATCTACCGTTACACGCAGGCCGGCGCCGAAGTGTCCGCCTTGCTTGGCCGTCTTCCGTCTGCCGTGGGCTACCAGCCAAACCTCCAGCAGGAAATGGGCGCGCTGCAAGAGCGTATTACGAGTACGAAAAACGGCTCGATCACCTCGGTGCAGGCCGTCTACGTGCCAGCCGACGACCTTACCGACCCGGCACCAGCAACCACCTTCGCCCACCTCGACGCGACTATCGTGATGAACCGCGCGCTCACCGAAATTGGCATTTACCCAGCCGTCGA
>CBIMUR010000072.1:0-4175 GCA_966247155.1 uncultured bacterium | reverse complement strand
CGCACTTCTACGCGGGCAACCACACCTGGACGTACTGGAATGGCGAGCTGAAACAAGCATTCCCCGGCATTCTGAACGCGCTGAACGTCGAATAAGCTTACCTTGTAAAAATAAATAAAACGCCCCGCGTGCATGAGGGGCGTTTTATTTGCTACACTTAGGTCATGGATACACGTATTCCCGGCTTGTCGCTCGTGGCGCCCAACCCCGAGCGTGACGCGCCGTTTGCCGTGCGGTGGTTCGGCTCGCCCGGCGGCCGCGAAACCTTGCTGCTTATGGGCAATCCGGCGCACGCCATACAACCGCCCACGCTGGAAGACGAGAAAAAGCGGCTTGAATCATTTATAGAGATGGAAAAAACTGGCGTGCAATCTACATGGATGATGCGGCTTGATGGCAAAACCATCGGTGCGGTTTGGCTAGATCTGCGCCGAAAGGGTACCGTCAACACGCCTGGCATGCATATCATGATCGGTGATACTGGCTATAGGAACAAAGGCATCGGCAAGAGCGTCATGTCGGCCATGGCTAGCTATGCCCGTGACGTGCTGAAGGCAGAATTTCTTTATTCGCGCTACTTGGTAAGCAACGGGCACGTACGGAATGTCATGGACGGCCTTGGTTTCGTCAGCGACGGCGGAACGTATACCGACGAAGACGGGTTGGTTTGGCAAAACGTCAAATTAGCGCTGTAAAACCCATGCTTAAAGAAGCGTCACGTCGAACTCGCGCAGGCGCTGGCCTAGCCGGCACAGCGGCAGGCCGACCACGTTGAAATAATCGCCCTCGATTTTCTCGATGAACAGCGCGCCCGTGGCCTGGATACCATAGCCGCCCGCCTTGTCACGCCACTCGTCCGTTTCGGCGTAGCGAGCGATTTCGTCATCGCCGAGCTCGCGGAAAAACACTTTCGTCTCCACGCTCTCTGTCCCGGTCCGGCCGTTTTCTACCAGCGCGATGCCCGAAAACACCGAGTGCGACCGGCCGCTGAACTTCTTGAGCGTTGCGACGAGATCTTCTTTGCCGTGCGGTTTGCCATACACCTGGCCGTCCATGGCTATTAGCGTGTCCGCGCCAATCACCAGCGCCTCCGGGTGGCGCTCGGCGACCCACTGCGCCTTGCCAAGCGCCAGCTGCGCTACCAGTTCCGCGGGTGGCAAGGGCAGGGCATTGTCTTCTTCGTAGCCGCTTGGCACGATATCGAACGGAAGACCGGTCATGGCGAGCAGTTCTTTGCGGCGCGGGGACGACGAGGCGAGAATGATGCGTTTCATATGTCCAGCGTACGGCAAATGTGCCAAGGCGGCAAATCCAAGGTGGCGCCCAGGAGGTTTTCTGGTATGATAAAGGGGATATGATAAAAGCGATTATCTCCGACGCGGACGGGACGTTGGTTAATACCGTCTACCTGATTCGCCATGGCCAGTACGAAACCGCCGTGGATTATTTGGTAAGCCGCGACGTGCCACGCCACGATATTCCTGATTATGAGGCGTACGAAAGCTACATCAACAAGTCGGTCGGCGGCAGCACGCGCGAAACGTTCGAAAAGACTATCCGCCTGCTGTTTGGCAACACCCACGCGCAGCACCTGGAGAAAATCGACTTCGATGAGCTCGATGACCGGCTGGCGCCTATCCAGGACCACATCGCGCCGCTGTACGTGCATCCCTTCCACGGTTTGACTGAGCTGTTCTCGTGGCTAGGCGAAAGCAACACCAGCTTTGGCATTTTTACTAGTGGTAACCGGCGCATGATCATCCGCAATTTCGGCGTCAGCCTGCCGGCGCTGGGCTACGGCGACCTGTTCAGGGCCGACGATATCCCGGTAGGCGAGCGGTTCGAGGCGTTCATTGCCCGCGCCAAAGCCGTGTACGGCATGCCGCAGCTAGAGGTCGTCACGTGTGAGGATGTCACCAAGACCAAGCCCGACCCGGAAGGAATCTTGAAGCTGATGGACGAGATGAAGCTGGCATCCGACGAAGTGGTCGTTTTGGGCGACCACGCGGTGGACATGCAGGCGGCACACGCGGCCGGCGTCCGTGGCATCGGCATTTCGCACGGGTTCGGCACGGCCGCTGAGCTGACGGAAGCCGGGGCTATCCGCGTTATCGACAACCTGGCGCTTTTGCCAAAGATGATCCAAACGCACAACAGCGGCATCGCGCCGTTGTTCTAGGCGGCTTTGAGCGGCAGCCGTTTTTTATAGGCGCTGGCCGCGTAAACTTTTTCCAGGTAGGCCAACTGGCTGGCGTCCGCATGAAGTGGCAGCTCTTTGCCTTGTTTCGTTTGCAAAAACGCGTCTACTAGCTGGAACGGAATGTCTGCCATGCGTTTCGGCCGGCCGCATGCCGGGTCGGCCTGGCGGCTGGAGGCGGTGATTTCTTCCGGCACGCCGGCGAATTCGCATAGCGCCATTACCTCGCTTTTCCATGTGCCGGCCAGCGGCAAGTGCATGCAGACTTTGCTGGCATGGCTGAAGGTGCCCAGCGTGTCCTCGGTGCGGTTGCGCGACCCCACGAGAATGCGGTTTTCCTGGATAGCCAGGGTGAGGAAGTGCGCCCAGCGCTCGATCTCGGCGTTTTTGCCGTTTTCGATTTTCAGGTCGCTGTAGAGTACCTCACCGGTAGCTTCAAACCATTCCTTCGCGCGCAAATCGCGGCCGCAGAACACCGCTTTGGCCCGAGCGGGAATGGCCTGGTTGTACAGCCAGAAGGCAAGCGCGCTGTCCGAGCCGCCGCTGACGGGTATGAGAACGCCCGCGCCCTTAGGCGTGTTCGCCCGTATCCAATCAATAAGTTTTTTGGCCGTTTCCTGGCAGTCCATACTAGATTCCTCCGTTTAAAATAATGGGCGAGCCGCCGAGCGACGGCACGTTGTTCTTGCAAATAAATTCCACCATTTGGGCAACTTCCTTTTCCGGGATGATCCGCCGCTGCGGGTTGGTTTTTTCTATCACTCCGCGCGCCTCATCTTCGGAAATGCCGCGCCGGCCTGCGACGCCTTTTATAGTACGCATGGTCATTTCGCCCTCAATGAATCCGGGGCAGATGACGCTTGACACGATGCCGCGTTTGCCGTATTCCTGCGCCAGCGCCCCGGCCAGCCCCACCTGCGCGTGCTTGCTGGCGGTGTAGGCTGCCTCGTAGGCGTAGCCCTTCACGCCGGCCAGGCTGCTGATGAAACACAGTACCCCTTCCCTGTTTTCCAGCAGGTAGGGAAGGGCGGCTTTGGCGAAATAAAAGCTGCCGTGCACGTTCACGCCGAACGCTTCGTGCCATTTTTCCAGCGCCAGCTCGTGGGTCGGGCTGCTTTTGCCGATACCCGCGTTGTTTACTACGCCGTGGAGTTTCCAGCCCAGCTCGGCCACGCGGCTAACGGCCACTCCGGCTGTTTCCGGCAGCGCAACGTCGCCCGCGAGGTATTCAGCCGTGCCGCCAGCCTCGCGGATAGCGCGACGGGTAGCAGCAAGGCTGGCTTCGGTGCGGCCCACGAGCAGCACGCGGAACGAGCGGGCCAACTGCAAGCTGATGGCCCGTCCGAGGCCGCGCCCGCCGCCGGTAACGATGATTGCTGGTGGGATGGTAAGTGAATTCATAGGGATAGATTACTTAGTGTACTTTCTACACCCTAATACTACACCATATCTTCAAAAAAGTAAACGTATTTTATACACTAAGTAAAAGAATAGTGTATACTTATGGTAATGACCGAGTATAAAAACCCAGCAATCACTATCGACGGAGTCCTCTTCCAGCTGGTTGACGGCTGTCTTTCGGTGCTTTTAGTGAGGCGTCCGCACGAGCCGTTCAAAGGCATGTGGGCGTTGCCCGGCGGCTATATTTCGCACGACGAAACCAGCTTGCAGGCGCTCGAGAGGGTGCTTCGCCACAAGGCCGGAGTAGCACTTGGCGCGGCTGGGTACGTGGAGCAGCTGTTTACGTTTGACACCGCCGGGCAGGCGGGCGGCAACGCTATATCGGTGGTGTACCTGGGGCTTGTGAGGGGCTTGCAGCCAAGTGGTTACGACAGCCGCTTCTTCCCTGCCGATTCCCTGCCGGACCTTGCCTACGAGCACGCCCGCATCATCCGCTACGCCCGCCAGCGGCTGGAAACCAAAATCATGTACACGAATATCCTGTTCGCTTTGTTGCCACCGAGTTTTACGCTTGCCG
>CBIMUR010000071.1:0-4211 GCA_966247155.1 uncultured bacterium | reverse complement strand
CAAGTATAACGAGTGGCAGTTTCGCAGCTTTCGCTTTTTGTTCGTCCTCTGCGCTAGGAATAAATAGCTGGTCGTCTTCTACGAATCCAAGCCCGACCCGTATGCCAGCTTTTTGCGCGGCAATCCCCGCGTCGATCGCGTCGAATGCCCCAATCGTCGCTATCTTGCCCAGGTGGGCGATAGCATGAAGCGAAACCTCGGTAACAAGTTCTCGGCCGCATTTTGCCAACTTCCCCCGAGCAGTAGCGCCACTAAAAGCATTCTTCGTCGCGTCAATGCCGCAAAGTGCCGCGCGGCCGACAAGCTCTGTGCTTGTCGCGGCCAGCGGCGAGGCGAGACCATGTATTGCCTCCGGCTGCGTGTGGCGAATCTCTAAAAACCCCGCGGAGTGCGTGTATACTTCGGCACCTTTGGTTACCTGGAATAAACGCTCGGTATCGGCATTCATCTGACGGAACGAGAGTCCGAAAAACTCGTCATTGCACCCCTCCGACAACTCTTCCGCAACGCGCTTGATCTGTTTTTCACTGCTACCAAACCCGCCAATAACAACTTTATGCGCCATAGTCGCTATAGTATGCTTTATTCCGAGACTTTTTGCAAGCTAAATAACGCGGTTCACCTCTTCCAGCGTCGTTTCGCCGCGCAGTGCCGCCAAGACGCCCACTTGCTCAAGCGTCAGCATACCTGTTTTCTTGGCCGCCGCCTCAATAGCTTCCGTATGAATGTCGGAGATGTCACCCCGGATGAACTTCTGAATGTCTTCGTTGACCAGCATCTGTTCCATTATGACCACGCGGCCTTTGTAGCCAAAGGGCACGTCGTCACTTGGTACCGGCTTCCATAGCTTGAAAGTATCGAGGTCGGGCTTTTCAACATCGTCTGGAAGATCTTTTAGCACCTCGCGCACGTATTTTTTCGTAGCTTCGTCGGGTTCGTACTCTTCCTTCGTCTCATCATGCAGGCGCCGCACGAGCCGCTGGGCGATCAGCATACGGATAGCCGAGCTGAAGATAGGATTCATACCGATAAGGTCGATCATGCGGCTAAATGCCGCGCTGGTGGAGTTGGCATGGAAGCTGGAAAGCACCAGGTGGCCGGTGATGGACGCCTGGATGGCGGTTTTCGCCGTGTCCTTGTCGCGGATCTCACCAATCATCACGACATCTGGGTCAAGCCGGAGCACGCTACGGAGCCCCTCAGCAAAGCTACCGCCGCCAGTGGTATTGATGGGGATTTGCGAAATGCCAGAAAGCCCGTATTCGATCGGGTCTTCCAGCGTAATCAGCTTGCGGTCGGGCGTGTTCAGCGCATTCAGTATACTATACAGCGTGGTCGACTTACCCGAGCCGGTCGGCCCCACCATCAGCACCATGCCGCGCGGAGGGCTGATGACTTCGTCGATCTCGTTGCGCTGCTTGTCGGGAATTCCTAGAAGGTCAAGGTTGAGCAGGCTCTCGTCGAAGTTGAACAGACGCATCACGGCATCCTGCCCGTACATGGTCGGTACCGTTTCTACGCGAAGGTTTAGCAGGTGCGTCGCGCCGTCACGGGTAATTTCACGTTGCATGTGCCCCGATTGCGGCTCGGCCGCGGCCGTAGAGATGTTCGCGCGCGATGCCAGCTCACCCATGATGATACGGTAGCGGTCGCGGTCGAGGTTGGCCACGGGGTGCAGCGCGCCGTCCACGCGCATACGCACACGGATATACGTGCGCTCGTTCTCGATGTGGATGTCGCTGGCACCCAGTTTGTCGGCCTGCTCAATAAGGTAGTTGAATACCTGGTCGCTCCCCACGCTGTTGAGCGTTTTGCTCACCTGCGCAAGCGTTTCACTGTCACCCTCTTTGGCTATCTCGATATCGTCGTAAATGATCTGTTTCGGCGGGTCAAACCGGTGCATGAAAGCTTTGAAACCGCTATTGCTAATAAGCAAAAATTGCGTGTTGTTGCCGTGGTCGTTGTATTCCTGGCCCATCTTCTGAATCAACGACTGCGGCGTTTGGCTTGTCACGCCAAAACGGAACGGCTCGGTGCCGCCGCCAGGAGAAAGCGGAATGATGTGCCCCTGGTACATCTCTTTGATGCCAAGCATTCCCTGCGCAAGCGGCAAGCTGTCTTCAATCTCGCGGGTATCCAGGTACTGCAACCCTAAGATCGCCGCGCGCTGCTGCGTCGATTTTTCCTCCGTTTCGCGCCGGCGCTGCTGAATCTTGTCTTCGTCCATTACATGTATAGTAGCAGAAAGCGCAAGCGTTTTATAGTGGTATAATCAGGGAATATGCCAGAAATTACCGTTATCGCGCACAATATCCGCTCTACCCACAACGTGGGCGCGATTTTCCGCACTAGCGAAGGGTTTGGCGTTTCAAAAATAATTCTCAGCGGCTACACGCCGTACCCGCAGCTGCCTGGCGATACGCGCTTGCCGCATATCTCGCGCAAGCTTACCGAGCAGATCCACAAGACGGCGCTTGGCGCAGAGAAGATCGTGCCATTTGAATACGCGGAAGCACCGGGTTTTGCCGCGCTGCGGGCTGCAGGTTTTGTTATCGTCGGCCTCGAGCAAGACGAACGCTCGGTCATGCTGCCAAGCTACCGGCCACCGCAAAAAATTGCGTTGCTGCTCGGCGAAGAAGTTGAAGGTATTACCGCCGAACTCCGCAATAAATGCGACGAGCTTATCGAAATCCCCATGAAGGGCCAAAAAGAGTCGTTCAATGTTAGCGTCGCGGCCGGCATTGCACTGTACGCGCTTACGGTCCGCTAGCTACTTCAGTACAACGCAATCCTCGCCCAGCTGCTTCACCAGCTCACCCACCAGCTCGTCACTGCCATCTACCCTAAACGGCAGCTTTATGGCCGATTTTTTCTCGGCGCCCAGCACCAGGATGATATCGGTATTGCCCGCATACCCCCCGCACGTTTGCTTAAGCGAGATGAGAGAGTCGTGGTCATCGGGGTCTTTGACGTGCACGAACAGCTTTTTCACCGGTGGGATATCGAGGATGGGGCGCGGCTTTTCAGCCGGTTTGTCGCTTGGCGGTTTGCTAGCCGGCGTGCTGATACTACCGCCAGTTTTCTTTGCCTTATATTCAGCCACGCGCATGGCTTTCACCTTGGCGCTCATTTTCGGCGCTTCCATTTTACGGCCGGTCGATTCGTAGTCGCGTAGCTCGGCGTCGGTAACTTCTACTATTTCGTCGGCGATCATTTTCGCCTCGTCGCCGAGGTTGCCATCACGGTCGCGTGCGCTCACCTTGCCGCTCACGCGGATCACGGCGTCTTGTACCAGCTTGGCGCCGGTCTGTTCGTACAAGTTCGGGAAAACGATCACTTCGCCTTCGCCGGTCTTATCTTCCAGCGCCACGAAGGCCATTTTAGTGCCAGATTTCGTCACGATGGTGCGCACAGAGGTAACGATACCGCCAATGGTTGCTTTCTTGCCGTCGATTTCCGGCTTCATGCGCGAGAGCGGGATGGTCTGTTCCTCAAAATACGTGCCGTATTTATCCAGCGGATGCGCGCTAATATACAGGCCTAGCAGTTCCCGCTCCCACATCAGTTTCTCTTTGTCGGTGTATTTGGTCGGCGCGGCTTGCAAGGTAATGGTCGGCTGCATGCCCGCCATGTCGCCCATACCGCCGAACAGGTCGGTTTGGCCGCTCAGGGCCTCTTTTTGCACTTTGCTAGCATACGCCTGGATCGTTTCGAGGTTAAAAAGAAGATCGGAGCGCTCACCAAATGCGTCGAACCCGCCCGATTTTATGAGCGATTCCCAGGCTTTTTTATTGAATTTGCTCGTACTTACCCGCTTGGCAAAATCTTCCACGCTCTTGAATTTTTCTTCCTCCCTCGCGCGCAGCACTTCTTCCACGGCACCCACGCCCACGCCCTTTACCGCCGCCAGACCAAAGCGGATCTCGTTTTTGCCTGGCACCACGGCAAACTCCACGAACGATTCGTTCACGTCTGGCGCCAGCACCTTGATACCCATGTGCTTGCACTCGGTGATTTCAATCGCCAGGCGGTCGATATCGTCCTGGTCGCTGGTCATGAGCGCTGCCATGAACGCGTCCGGATAGTGCGCCTTCAGGTAGGCTGTCCAGTAGGCGATCAGGCCGTAGCAGGCGGCGTGCGACTTGTTAAAACAGTAGTTGGCGAACTCTTCCAGCTGGTCCCAGAACTTCTCGGCCACTTCTTTTTTAGCG
>CBIMUR010000070.1:0-4215 GCA_966247155.1 uncultured bacterium | reverse complement strand
CCGATGACAGCACCGGCGCTGTCTATGACACGGCGTCGGTCGCGCTGACGCAGACCGGCTCGGCGCTCGGCATTCTGATGACGGCTTGGAGCAGCCTGCAATCGTACGTCACCCAGCTTATGCGCTACCGGGTAGAAGCTGCCATGAGCGACCGCATGTTCGAGCACTTCCTTTCGCTCGATTTCTGGCGCTACGACGACAAAGACACGGTCGACATGTACGACCGGGCGTCGCAGTTCGCACGGTTTTTCCCGTACGTGTTCGACAGGCTGGCGGGGATTTTAGCGCAGTTCGTGGCCATGGCGGCCGGCCTGGTGGCACTGGTGCTAGTGAGTTGGTGGCTCGGTATCATTTTGATAGCGGCGGTGATACCCGGTATCTTCATACAGTTCAAACTGTCGCGCTCGCAGGTGGCGCACTGGAACAGCAACGTCGAGACGCGGCGTGCCCGTTTCATGATAGAAGGCAACATGCTGCAGCCGCGCTATATTGCCGAGCTGCGGCTGTACGGCGTGGTGCGGCATTTGCTCGACCTGCGGATGAAGCTGCGCGACGCCGACGAAAAAGAACAGATAGAGTTCGAGCGCAGGTACATATGGGCAAAACTGGGTGCCGACGTGCTGGAGGCGGCCGCCGAAGTGGTAGCGCTGCTATGGACGGTGCTGCAGATTATCGCGCACGCGCAGCCTATCGGGCAGTTCCTGTACGTGCAGCAAATCGTCTCAAGGGCACTGGGCGGCGCTAACAGCTTCGTATCGCAGCTCAGTAGCATCGACGAAGACCTGGCGAATTTGTTTGACTACCAGCGGTTCATGGAATTTCCAGAGCGGCGTGGCGGCATTGCCAGGCTGGCGGAGGTGCCGGATGAGATTGCGTTTAACGACGTTTCCTTCCGGTACAAAAACAGCGAAAAAGACGTGCTGAAACGCGTGTCGCTCACTATTAAGAAAGGCCAGCACGTGGCTATCGTAGGCGAGAACGGCGCGGGAAAATCGACGCTTATCAAGCTGCTGACCGGCCTGTACTCCCCAACGGATGGGGCGGTGCTGCTTGACGGCAAAGATATGGGGGCGGTAAGCATCGCTTCGTGGCACCGGCTGCTCGGCGTGTTGCAGCAAGACTATCTTTCGTATTTATTCGCTACGGCGGGCGAGAATATCTACTACGGCGATGTCTCCCGGCCGCGGGACGCCGGCCGGCTGGCGCGGGCAATGGAGCGCGCTGAGGTAAAGAAGGTGATAGAGGGGTTGCCACGTGGCCTCGATAGCTATGTCAGTACCTGGATGGAAGACGAAGACGGCAACAACGGCACCGACCTTTCTGGCGGGCAGTGGCAGCGGCTGGCCTTGGCGCGCAATTTTTATCGCGATAGCCCCATTATTATCCTCGACGAGCCCACCTCGGCCATCGACGCGCTGGCAGAGTCGCGCATTTTCAAACATCTTTTTGCCGATAAGGACCGCACGGTCGTTACCATTAGCCACCGCCTTACCACTATCGAAAAAGCCGACGTCATTTATATGCTGCAAAATGGCGAGTTGGTAGAGCAAGGCACGCATGAAGAGCTGGTGCGAAAGCGCGGCGCGTATTTCATAATGTTTGAAAGTCAGTTACGATAGGAAGATGCAAGCAGCCAAACGAAGAGCAAAGCGCACAGGTATCGCCATTGTCGGCGGGGCGGTGGTGTTGCTTGGTATTATTGCTATTCCATACCCCGGCCCCGGCTGGCTGATCGTTTTTGCCGGCCTGGCCATTCTTGCCACCGAGTTTGCCTGGGCACAGCGCCTGCTTGGCTACGCGCGTGGCAAATACGACGCGTGGGCAGCTTGGCTAAGACGCCAGCATGTAGTCGTGCGACTGGCGGTGCTGGCATGCACCGGCCTGGTCATCGTCGTGACGATGTGGCTGCTGAACGCGTTCGGTATACTTGATTCACTGCTGCGCTTAAATGTTACATGGCTGCATTCGCCGTTAGGAATATTCCACTCATGAAAACGCCCGTCTTTATTACTGGCAACCAAAACAAGGCTGACTATTTGGCAAAGCTTTTGGGTATGCCGATAGAGCACCAAAAAATAGAGCTCGATGAAATCCAGTCGGCCAGCCTTGAGGAAATCGTGACGCACAAGGTAAAGCAAGCATACGAAATCGTGAAAAAGCCCGTGCTGGTGGAGGACGTCGCGCTGGGGTTTGACGCGCTGGGCGGCTTGCCCGGGCCGTTTATTAAATTTTTTGCCGAGAGTGAAAACGGTCTGGAAAATTGCTGCCGTATGCTCGACGGCTTTGAGGATCGCGGCGCCCGGGCCGAGTGCGTTTTTGGCTATTATGATGGCACGCGCCTGGAGCTGCTGCGCGGCGGGCTTTCCGGCGTTATTGCCGTGCAGCCTCGTGGCGATGGCGGGTATGGCTGGGATAAAATATTTTGCCCGGAAGGCTACGAGAATAAAACACGTGCCGAGCTGAGCCCTGAAGATGATGAGGCAACGTACCGGATCATTAAACCGATTGCCGCCTTACGCGAGTTGCTAAAATCAGCGTCATAACGAAACGCTCCGCGTAAAAAAACGGAGCGTTTTGCTTAAAAGCGTGCGGATTACCAGCTGCGCTGACGGAACGAACCGCCACCGTTGCCACCGCGGTCGTTGCCGCCGAAGTCGCGGCGAGGCCGGTCTTCTTTGGGGCGGGCCAGGCCGACGCTGATAGCGCGGCCGTCAAGCTCTTTGCCGTCCAGGCTATCGATCGCCTTTTGGTTGTTAGCTTCGTCGGTAAATTCAACGAAACCGAAGCCTTTGCTGCGGCCGGTTTCACGGTCAGTGATAACGCGGGCACTGGCGACTTCGCCAACTTGCTCGAAAAATGCTTTCAAACCATCATCGGTCGTTGCATAGGCAAGGCTGCCGATGAAGAGATTTTGCTGTGCCATAAAATTGGATACTCTTTTCTTGTTACTTGTAACGTCAGATCGACCTGCGGCGAACTTTTTAGAAAGAGTATCCCGGTGAGGGGAAACACTTGCTTCGCGTGTGCTTCTGAACACTGTTTATTTAAGCATATTTTCGAAAAAATCACTAGCATAAGCTTGAATTTGCTTATGCCTGGGTGCATAATAAGGGCAAGCTGGTGCGCTATGGGGCATCCTAGCGTTAAAACAAACAGTTGAAACAAAACCGTGCCCCGGGTGGGCGCGTAGCAGCTTAGAAAACCCGCCTCTGGAAATGACGGCGGGTTTTTGCTATAATGTCAAAAGTTCGGGGCATTGGCGCAGTTGGCTAGCGCGCTTCCATGGCATGGAAGAGGTCATCGGTTCGAATCCGATATGCTCCACCAAAGTTATTATTTTTTTCGCACCTTTGCCACGAATGCTAGCGGGCAAGTGCGGCTTGCTATTTCTACGACGGCTCGTCATAATAAAAGAAACCATGACAAACGAAGAATTATTTGAAGATCTCAAACAGTTTATCGACAGTAAGATGTCGCAAGCGACTGCTGGCCTTGCGACGAAAGAGCAACTTAGCCGTACGGAACGAGGGTTGAGAGGTGAAATTACAAGCTCTGAAACCCGCATGATCAATCGTATGGATGAAATGCAAGATGCGATTGCCGAGACGTTATCGCATGCCACGGAGTCGCTAGACGTAGCTATCCAAGATCACGACATACGCCTACGCCGCCTAGAAAAAAGCGCCGCCTAGAAGTATATTCAGCAATATATGCAAAGATTTGTCAAAGTGTGAGAGATATGCTATAATAAAAGTAAGGAATCGTCCCCGTATGGGACCTTATTTTTATGATAGACCAAAAACACATTCGCAATATCGCCATTATCGCGCACGTTGACCACGGTAAAACGACCTTGGTGGACGGGCTTTTGAAACAAAGCAACACCTTCCGCGAAAACCAGGCCGAGATGGAGCAAAGTCTTATTATGGACAGCGGCGACCAAGAGCACGAGCGCGGCATCACTATTACCGCCAAGCAAACCTCCATTTACCACGGCGACTACAAAATCAACATTATCGACACGCCGGGCCACGCTGATTTTTCCGGAGAAGTAGAGCGCACGCTCAACATGGCCGACGGCGTGCTGCTGATCGTGGACGCGCAGGAAGGCCCGATGCCGCAGACGAAATTCGTGCTTTCAAAGGCGCTGGAGCTGGGCTTGAAGCCAGTGGTTATTATCAACAAGATCGACAAGCCGTCGCGCCGGATCGCCGA